>NZ_CP045696.1:2975000-3162500 GCF_009676955.1 Sodaliphilus pleomorphus
GCCCGCATGATGGTGTTGCAAGACTGGGCGCGCTGGGACCTCGACATGGTGTGCCCCATGAATTACAACTCGTTTTATCGTGAGGGCCCGCAGTGGGTGAAATACAGCGTGTCGCAGGGTCTGGCCGAGACACGCCACCGCAGCAAGTACGTTTCAGGGCTGTTTGTAGTTGGGGCAAGCAAGGCCGATATTGTGCAAGAAGCCCGTGAGTCGGTGGCAGCGGGCGCCGATGGCATCAACTTCTTCAACGCCTCGGGACTTGTAAAGGCAGGCATGCTCGACGTGGTGAGGCAGTTGAATCGTGAGTTCAACGGCGGCAAATAGCTTCCTTGCTATGGCTGGACTATAGAAGAAAATGATTAACTTTGCCAGCCGAAACAAGAAGTCTCCGTTTTGAACGATATCATTATAGGATATGATGCCAAGCGCATCGTGAGAAACAGTACCGGGTTGGGCAACTATAGCCGCAACCTGGTGAATGCCCTTTCGGCGATTGTGCCTGCTGGCATCCAGTTGCGTCTCTATGCCCCCGATGAGGGCAGTGCCGAGTTGCGCAGCCAGGTGCTGTCGCGCCCCAATGTGAGTTTTGCCTTTCCGCGGGGCATTCAATATCCGTTCAGGGGAGACTTGTGGCGCTCGCGGCTGGTGGTGGGCGACTTGTTGCGCGACGGCGTGCAACTCTATCATGGGCTGAGCGGCAGGCTGCCTTCAGGGCTCAAGAGGGCAGGCATTTCCAGTGTCGTCACCATTCACGACCTCATTTTCTTGCGTTATCCCGAGTATTATCACTGGTTAGATGCCAAAATCTACAAGCACCAGTTCTATCGCACGCTGCAGCAGGCCGACCGTGTCATTGCCATCAGTGAGTGCACCAAGCGCGACATCCTGCATTATAGCGATTTCCCTGCCAGCAAAATCGATGTTATCTACCAGAGTGCAAGCACTGAGTTCAAAATGCGATGCACGCCGTCGCACATCGCCCAGGTGAGGCAGCGCTATCACTTGCCCCACAACTATGTGCTCAATGTGGGTACAATCGAACAACGCAAAAACGTGCTCCTTGCTGTGAAGGCCCTCAAGATGCTGCCCGCCGACCTCCACATTGTGATTGTGGGCAAGTCAACCCCCTATGCTGCCGCCGTGAGGCGCTGGGCTGCTGCCCACGGCCTCGACAGCCGCGTGCACATGTTGAGTCATGTACCCAATAGCGATCTCCTTGCCATCTATGCTCAGGCCAGGTGCTTTGTCTACCCCTCTCGATACGAGGGGTTCGGTATCCCCATTATCGAGGCAATTCAGAGCGGCCTGCCCGTGATAGGGGCTACTGGCAGTTGCCTCGAAGAGGCTGGCGGCCCCAGTTGCATCTATGTTGACCCCGACGATGTGCCATCGATGGCTCAAGCCATCGACTCGTTGTTGACAGATCCCGACAAAACTGCCCTCTCGGTGGCTCAAGCACAAGAGTGGGTGAAGCGTTTCGAGAATGCCGACGTTGCCAGCCAGGTGCTGGCAGTGTACCGCAAGCTGCTGCACTGATTTTCGCCCTGCTATTTTCCCTCTCTGAATGGCTTGTAGTGCCGCACGTCGGCATAGTCGAGCAGTTCCTTGTCGCCACGGCTGTCGCCGTAGGCAACGAGGATGTAGTTGTCGCGTTGTGGCAACACTTGCATCACACGCCTCACTTTCTCCTGCCCATAGCAGTTCTTGGTTAGGAACCGGCCGGTCAACCTGCCACCGGCCACCTCGACTTGGGTGCCCAGTATGGTCAAGCCAGGGTGAGGCGTGAAAAAAGCCCTCACCCAGTTCTCGATGCTCGCGCTCACCACCAGCACGCGTTGCCCTGCTTCAAGCGCCTGGGTCACGCATTTCAAGCCGGCAGGACGCATGATGCGCGACTTCTTGCTGGCGCCAAACTTGCGGCATCGCCTGTCGAAGTCGTCGAGCGGTGTACCCTTGTAGAAATGCGAAAACACCCGCTCCTTGGCTTTCCAGTTGGGATACAGGCGCAGCAGCATGAGCACAATCCAGGGGCTGTTGACCATGAAGCCCCACAGAAAACGGGCCATGCCCTTGTCGTAGATGATAAATTCCAAAAACGTGTCGTTGCACGTGAGCGTGCCGTCGAAGTCGAATGCGTGTACTGTTGCTGCTGTCATGACAGGTAAATGATGAGGAAAAACGATATCGTCCAGGCAAGTATCGTGAGCTGGGTAAAGCGGTCGTTCAGTGCCACCTCGGTGGGATCGCCACTCTTGTTGTCGACCACCGAAAGCTGGATGTAGCGCAGCACGCCCAGAATCACAAAGAAACTCGTGAGATACAAATATTGCGTGTCAAATCGGTTCACCACCTCGGGCGAGACGGTATACATGATATAGCACACAATCGTGATTGCCCCCGTCAGATTGATGGCCTCGTTGATGAAGGTGAGGTTGTAGCGATGGGTGTTCTTGCGGGGGGCGACTCCGGTCTTCTGCATTCTCACCACATCGTCGCGCCGCTTGGCAAACGACAAGAACAGCGTGAGCAAGAAGGTCATGAGCACAATCCAGTGACTCAGCACGATGCCGCTCGCCATGCCGCCTGCCAGTATCCTGAGCACAAAGCCCATGGCCACGATGCACACATCGATTATGGCATATTGCTTGAGCTTGATGCTATAGAGCAGGTTCAACACAAAGTAGCAGGATACGATTGTAATCACCCCTACCATTCTTGGGGGGGGGGAGCAGCAAGGTGAGCAGCAGCGAGCCCACAATCATTGTGGCCATGATGGCATAGGCCTGCCCCGTGCTCACAGCGCCCGAAGCTATGGGACGCTTGCATTTCTCGGGGTGCAGGCGGTCGTCGGCCACGTCGCGCAGGTCGTTGAAGCAGTATATCGACGATGCGGCAAAGCTAAACGCAACAAAGGCGATTGCAACATTGAGCAGGGCCTGATAGTCGAACAGAGCCCCGCCGAAAAACACGGGGATAAAGACAAAAAAGTTTTTTATCCATTGCTTGGGGCGAATGAGCCGTATGATGTCTTTTGTCATGATTTTCTATGTTATTTTTCTCCTTTTAGGACTTTCCCAATTACAATACAGCGATGATGTGTTGCACTGCTGCTGCAAGCGCTTTGTATTGCAGCACATTTTGCGGGATGGGAGCATACATGCTGGTGAGTGGCGTGAAAACTACAATCAAGGTGTAGACCCACGTCGATTTTAGTGCCGGGTGTTGCAGCTTGGATTGAATCCTCTCGGTAAGCCTGTCGAGGGCTGCTATATCGAGTCGGCCAAAGCAGGCAACGGCCATGAGTGTCGACAGCACCCAATAGGGAATGGTGCGCCCATAGTCGCAGCTCAAGATGGTGAACATGGGCAGCATGAACACCAATTGCAGCAGCAGCGTGTTGCTTATCTCTCTTGCGGTGTCGTTGGCCATCTTGTACTTGCCTATCCTCACTGTGTTGAGGTGCGTCACCAGGTAATAGGTCATGACGAATAGCACAACCAGGCCTGGCAGCCCTATGAGTATGTTCCACGGGCCGTCGGCTACCTCCAGCACTCCAAACAGGTTGACGGTGAGATGGAGTCGTGCGGCCGACAGCAGCTTCCACGACAAGGCCTCTACATTATCGCCAATGTTGGCCATGGTATAAGCATAGTCGTGGATGCCATCGGGAAATTGCGCGAAGGCATCGCTCCACGAGTGCCAGATGGCGACGGCAGTGGGCATGTTGCCCTTGCACAGGCACACGGCTCCCATCACTACGGCCACGGGTGCCATGGGCATCAAGGTCTTTGTCAGTCTTGCCTTCATGCTGGTGTCGGCAATGGTTGTCGCGTCGCTATGCGACACATTGTAGCGGTAGGCATACACCGCCAGTATCGGGAAGCAGAAGAAAAACGATGCCTCATGCGACAGCAGCATGATGGCCGACAGCGCAAAGAAGATGAGCCACGTGCCCAGCCCGCGGCTGTGCAAGTATCGCTTGTAGGTCACAAATATGCAGTAGGTGAGCAGCAATAGCAGGCTGTCTTTGCGTTGCGACGTGGATAGGAAAATGAAGAAGAAGCAGCAGCCCAGGGGAAGAATTGCGGCGCTCCACCCCTTCTTGATAAAGATGCGCACCATGAGTGCCACAAGCAGCACCGAGGAGACGGCTACGATTGCGAGCACAGCTTGTGGCACGTTGAAAGGGTGTGCCTGATATATCATGTAGAGCACTTGCCCAGGCAATCCACGCCTCACAAATCCCGCCTGGTAGTTGATGAGCCAGTCGCTCACGCCGCAGTTCACATACGTTAAATCACTTATGGAGTAATGCAGATTTCTTATTATCGATGCGACAATAAAACACAGCCACAACAGGATAAAAATGTACCTGCCAGCATTTTCTCTTTTATACAAACGAAAGTCTTTCACCATTCAGAAAATTATTATTGTACGATTTCTTTTTGTTTAGTTCCACATTGTCTTGTTAGTGGTTTTTTACAAATGTTGGGAGAGAAAAATAAACAGATGAGTTATACAGGTATTTCAGTATTGCCCTCTCGACGCAAAATTATGAAAAAGGAACGAAGTGGCAAATTTTTATTTGTATTTTTTTTCGAGTTGGCATGCATCTCTTGGCTGGCCATCTCCGCTTTTTTTGCTGGGCAGGTCTTGCTTGGGTTGAAATAAAACCGTAAATTTGTCGAAGAGAGACAAAAGAACAGTTGCCTATGTTATTTCCTGAGAAACTGAGAGCCCTGCGCAAGGCCAGCGGCCTGAAGCAACGAGAGATAGCCAAGCGCCTGGGTGTGGACATACCCATGTATTGCCGCTATGAGCATGGCGAGCGCCGCCCCAGGCGCGAGCAAGTGGTGAAGCTGGCACGCCTGTTCAAGACCGATGCCGACGACCTCATTGCCTTGTGGCTCGCCACGGGCACTCTTGCCGAGCTGGGCGCCGACCCGCTTGCAGCCCGTGCGCTGCACTATGCCGGCGAGCAACTGGGCTTTGAACCTGTGCCCCCTGTTGCTCCCAAAGAGGCCGAAGCCGCGGTTCCTGCCAGCCCCGGGATGCACCACGACACTCCTCAGGTCGACCCTGCCCAGTGCAACGTGGTGAAGCTTTTGGGCCAAAGCCCCTTTCCTGCATATTATGAGGGCGACGCCCTGCAAGTGCTGGGCCGTGTTGAAGACGAGAGCATCGATTGCGTGATGACGGCCCCGCCCTACTGGTGCTTGCGCAATTATCCCAACGACCATGTGGGCAGCGACAAGGTTGAGCAGTATCTCGAGCGCATCGTTGCTGTGATGGGCCAGGTGAAACGCGTGTTGAAACCCACGGGCTCGCTATGGCTCAACATGGGCGATGCCTACAACAACAAGTCGCTCTTGTGCCTGCCATGGCGGGTGGTGTTGAGGTTGGTCGACGAGCAAGGGTGGATATTGCGCAACGATGTGGTGTGGGACAAGCAAAACAGCAGCTTCGACAGCGCCGTCGACCACCTGCGCAATGTGCACGAGATGATTTTCCACCTGGTCAAGAGCGACGACTTCTACTACGACGACGATGAACTGCGCACTTTTTTCAACCGCCTTGCCGAGAAGAAAATGCAGGCCGGGAAAACCTCGAGCGGCGTCACTGGCGCCCGCTATCGCGACAACATCAACAAGTCGCAGGCCCTGACCTCGCTTGAGAAGAGCAGTGCCCTGGCCGAGCTCGACCGTGTGGTAGAGATGGTGAACAGCGGCGAGATTCCCGACTTCAGGATGTTTCTGCGCGAGCAAGCAGGGCAAGTCATCCAGTCGAAGTCGGAGAAAGCCAGGTCGATCAACGAGAAAGGCTACTACTTCTTGCTCTACAACAAGCACGGCGTGATGCCTGGCGACGTGTGGAACATTTTGCCCGAAAAAAGCAATATCGACCGCTACAACGTGTTTCCCGAGGCATTGTGCCGCCTCATCGTTTCGGCCACATGCCCCGACTTCGGCATCGTGCTCGATCCCTATTGCGGCACCGGCACCACCTGCAAGGTAGCATGCGACTTGCATCGTCGCGCTATAGGCATCGACATCGATGGCACCTATATCAAGCTTGCCCGTGAGCGCACCCAGCAGCAGTCGTTGAGCATGTTCTAATTGCTTTTTCTTGCCGAATTTTTATTTTCTTTGTACTTTCGCCTAATCTTATAAAGTCACACAAAAAAAGAAATCATGCGTAATTTCAAGAAATATACACTCACCCTGCGCGACGGCCGGTCGTGGGTCATCGACCGACCGCTCATTATGGGCATTCTCAACGTTACCCCCGATTCATTCTATGCCGGCAGCCGCTGCGACAATGCCGACAAGATTGAAACCCGAGTGCGCCAGATTGTCGCCGAGGGAGCCGACATGATCGACATCGGGGCCTATTCTACACGCTCCGGGGCTGCCGAGGTCTCGCCCGAGGAAGAGTATACCCGCCTGTGCCGTGGCATGGAGATCGTGCACAGGCTTGCACCCGGCATGTTGACCTCGGTCGACACCTTCAGGGCTGGCGTGGCGCAGGATTGCGTTGAGCAGCTGGGGGTCGATATTGTGAACGATGTGGCCGGCGGCACGCTCGATGCCCACATGTGGGAGACTGTGGCCCGCTTGCAAGTGCCCTACATCATGATGCACATGCGCGGCACTCCCGCCACGATGCAACAGCTCACACACTACGACAAGCCGGTGACCGATGCCGTGGTCGAGTATCTTGCCTACAAAATTGAGCAATTGCACGCTATGGGCGTGCGCAACGTGATTGCCGACCCTGGCTTCGGTTTCAGCAAGACACTTGAACAAAACTACCAGATGATGGACCACCTCGAGGCGTTCCACTCGCTGCAGGTGCCGTTGCTGGTGGGCGTGTCGCGCAAGTCGATGATCTTTAAGTTGCTGGGCTGCACGCCCCTCGAGTCGCTCAACGGCACTACGGTGCTCAACACCATGGCCTTGCTCAAGGGTGCCCACATCTTGAGGGTGCACGATGTGAAACCAGCTGTCGAGGCCCGTGCTATTGTCGAGGCCACGCTTGCTGTCGAGTGACGGGCGCGGCTTCCCCCTCTTTTTCGTTCTAATCGCACATAATACTGCTCTGTATGAATCTTTTTGGTATCATCGGACTCAAGGACATCGTCGATATCCTGCTCGTGGCAGGGCTCATGTTCTACATCTACAAGCTGATGAAGGACACGGGCACGCTCAACATCTTCATCGGTTTCTTGAGCTTTATCATCGTTTGGTTTTTGCTGGCCAAGGTCTTCGACATGCAGCTCATAGGGGCCATCATGGACAAGTTTACCGATGCGGCCTTGTTTGTGATCGTTGTCTTGTTCCAGGACCAGATCAAGCGGTTTTTCAACGAGGTGGGCAGCCACCAGCGTTGGAGGTTTCTCAACAAGTTCCTGCACAAGGCCGAGAACAAGGACAAGCAGAAGTGGGTGATGCCAGTGGTGTATGCCTGCATGAGCATGTCGAAGTCGAAGACGGGAGCCTTGATAGTGATACAGCAGCACATGTCGCTCGACGACTATGCCCGCACCGGCGACGTGATCGATGCCACTATCAACAACCGCTTGCTCGAGAACATCTTCTTCAAAAACAGCCCGCTGCACGATGGCGCTGTCATCATCGCCGGCGAGAAGATTGAGGCAGCCGGCTGCATCCTGCCTGTGTCGCACGACACAGGTCTGCCCCGCTACCTGGGCCTGCGGCACCGCTCGGCCCTGGGCATCTCGCAGGCTACCGATGCCATTGCCGTGGTCGTGAGCGAGGAGACGGGCAACATAAGCTATGCCTATCGGGGCGAGATGCACCTCAAGCTGTCGAGCACCGAGCTCGAGCACAGCCTCTCAGCATTGATACAAGCATGATTTATCCTGATAAAATTTAAAAAGAAACAACTCTTACTGCATGAACAATTCACAACAAGGCATGTTCGACATAGGCAACACACTGGTGAGCATCGACCTGGCCGAGCGCTTCTTCTGCTGCAATATCGACGCCTGCCTGGGGGCCTGTTGCATCGAGGGCGATGCAGGGGCGCCCATCACCAAGGAAGAATACAACAAACTCAAGTCGATACTGCCCGTCGTGTGGGACGACCTGCTGCCGCGCGCCCAAGCTGAAATCGAGGAGCACGGTGTGGGCTATGTCGACCCCACGGGCGATCTGGTCACGCAGCTTGTCGACGGCAAGAACTGCGTGTTTTCCACCTATCTGCCCAATGGCGTGTGCATCTGCGCCATCGAGAAGGCCTACCGCGAGGGGCGTCTCGACTTTCGCAAGCCCATATCGTGCTACCTGTATCCTGTGCGGGTGAAACGCTATCCCACTTTCACGGCGGTGAACTACGACCGCTGGAAGATATGCAAGAGTGCCGAGGTGATGGGGCGCCGCAACAAGATGAGGCTCTATGAGTTTCTCAAGGACCCGCTCATAGAGCGCTTCGGGCAGGAGTGGTACGATGAGCTCAAGGCCAATTGCGAGCTCTACATCAAAACCTATCTCGAGGACTGAGCCCACAGGCAGGGTGGGGTAGAACTTGATAAGAACCGTTAATAAAACATTATAAATATTAGAATGGCTGCGTCGTGGGCGGTTGGTGCAAGGTTTATCCAGATTTCATATCTATCTTTGCAGCGTGCCATGTGAAACAGGGATTTTACATGGCACACTCCCGGCACCTGCGAGTGATGTGGGAGTGAAAACGAACTGATTCATTTTTTTTCTTTGTATGGATTTTTTATATTCGCTTCTGGCCAACCTCAACTACACAGCCGTGTTCATCCTCATGACGGTGGAGAGCACGGTCATACCATTTCCCAGCGAGGTCGTTGTGCCGCCAGCCGCCTATCGTGCCGCCGACGGCAGCCTCAACGTGGTGCTCGTGGTGCTCGTTGCCACTCTGGGTGCCGATATGGGAGCCATCATCAACTATGCCGCAGGCTACTTCCTGGGGCGCCCCGTCATCTACCGCTTTGCCAACAGCAAGCTGGGCCGCCTGTGCCTCCTCAACCAAGAGAAGATAGAGAAGAGCGAGAAATACTTCAACGACCATGGCTTGGTCGCCACTATCACGGGCAGGTTGGTGCCTGGCATCAGGCAGCTCATCTCGGTGCCGGCAGGCCTGGCCAAAATGAACTTTTGGAAGTTTTTACTCTACACCACTATTGGAGCCGGGGCCTGGAATGTCATTCTGGCCGCGCTGGGCTGGTATCTGCACGCTTTTGTGCCCGCAAGCCAGCTGCAAGCCAGCATCGACGCCTATAGCAGCGAGCTCAAGATCGTGATTTTAGCCTTGGTGGGCCTGGCAGTTGTGTTTTTCCTCTTCAAGCGGTTGCGCAGGCAGCGGCCAGCTTGACTGTGAAGCCAAACCCATGTGGCCACACGTAAATATTTTTTTGCCCTATTACAAAAAATTTGTAACTTTGCACCGCTTTTTGTAACCTCTGTCGAGAAGATTGAGTGGCTCGGGTATGTTGCAAGGGGCTTTATAGTACTATAAATCAATAATAAAAATGGACTTAATTAAAATTGCTGAGCAAGCATTTGCTACAAAAAACGAGTTCCCCGATTTCATTCCTGGCGACACTGTGACAGTGGCCTATCGCATCAAGGAAGGCAACAAGGAGCGTATTCAGCAGTATCGTGGTGTCGTAATCAAGATTAATGGCGAGGGCGACAAGAAGCGTTTCACCGTTCGCAAGATCAGCGATGGCATTGGTGTAGAGCGTATCTTCCCAATGGATTCGCCTTTTATCGACAACATTGTAGTGAACAAGCACGGCCGTGTGCGTCGCGCCAAGCTTTACTACCTGCGCAAGCTCACCGGCAAGAAGGCTCGCATCAAGGAGCGTCGTGTCGTTACCAAGAAGGAGGCTTGAGCAAGCGTCTTGCAAGGAAAATATTGATTTTTTGAGACCGCTACCGCATGTGTGGCGGTCTTTTTTATTGGGTGTGCCGTCATGAAAATAAACCTCCCAAAAGAGCTGAGTGCTTTCTCGCTCTTTTGGGAGGAATATGAAAGATTACCTGTATTACACATTCGTAGCACACAGGTGGGGTGCAAAAACTACAGCCGCTGGCAATTGCCGGCGGCTGCGGTTGGAAGAAATCGTCCTCGACGACCAACTGTCACGTTTATTTTACGGCGTTGACAGCTATTTCTTGCTCTTCATTTTCAACAATTCAATATCTCGCTCAATCTTGCGGCGTTTTAGTTCGTTCTGGCGCGCGCGCCTGGCCACAACGATGGCAAAATACAGTGCGCCCAGGCCGATGAGGGCAATAATGACAAGTGGAATCCAAAGGCTCATAATGTGAATTGACTGATGTCAATTGAAACTATGGGTTGCACAATTAATTTTCGGCCACGCCCAGGTCCTTCAATGTGCGCGGGGCAGGAGTCTTGGGCAGTGGCTTGTAGTTTTTGAGCTCGTCGAGAACGACCTCGATGGCCTTGTCGAGTTGCTGGTCCTCGCCATTGTATTCCTTCACCGGGTCGTTGTCGATGAGGATGTCGGGATCTACACCATGGTTCTCCACAATCCATTTGCCCGTCTTGGCATCATAGTTGGTGAAGAAGGGCGTGGTGATGCTGGTGCCGTCGATATAGGGCAGGCTGCCGTTGATGCCTATGATGCCGCCCCAGGTGCGGGTGCCTACGACCTTGCCTATCTTGTTGGCTTTGAAACTCCAGGGAAACAGGTCGCCATCGCTGGCCGAGTACTTGTTGATGAGCAGTACCTTGGGACCGTAGAGCGTCTGCTCGGGAATGGTGCCGTTGAAACTGGAGCCGCGGAACATCGTCATGCGGTAGGGCTGGCGCAGCAGGCGCTCGATGACCATGGGCGAGATGTTGCCGCCGCCGTTGTAGCGGTCGTCGACAATGAGTGCCTCCTTGTCGATTTGGGCAAAGAAATAGCGGGCAAACTCGTTGAGGCCGTCAGGACCCATGTCGGGGATGTAGACATAGCCCACACGGCCTCCGGTCTTCTCGGCCACATGCTTGATGTTGTTTTGCACCCACTCGTAGTGAGCGAGCTGATACTCGTCTTGGATGGGTTTCACCACTACCTTGTGTGCTCCCTCGCCACTGGCCGAGGCGGCCACGGTGAGCTCGGTGAGCACGCCTGCCTTGCCTCGCAGCATCGAGTAGATGTTGAGCACCGTGTCGGTGGGCATGCCGTCGACAGCGGTGATGTAATCGCCCACCTTCACGTCGAGGCCGGGCTCGGCCAGCGGGCTGCGCAATTGTGCGCGGTCGGGGGCTCCCTGGTAGATCTTGGTGATTTTGTAGGCTTTGCCTTCACGTGAGAGCGTGGCACCGAGCATGCCTATGTTTTGCCGGTCTATCTGCACATGGTCGCCGCCGTCGACATAGGCATGGCCGCAGGCCAGCTCGCTTATCATGCCTCCTATCACATAGGTGAGGTCGATGCGGTTTTTCACCCAGGGCAGCAGTGCGGCATACTTGTCGTGTATCATGTTCCAGTCCACACCATGCATGTTCTTCAAGTAGAAGCCGTCGCGGTAGTTGCGCCAAGCCTCGTCGTAGATGTTTTTCCACTCTTGCGGGTAGTTGATCGTGGCCGTCAGGTCGTTGAGATTCACGGGCTTGGAAAAGTCGACTTTGCCCTTTGGCAGCTGGGTGATATAGAAATTGCCGTCTTTGAAGAAGCAGGCCTTCTTGGCGTCGGCTGTGACATCCATCAAGGCTCCGGGGGCTATGAGCTCGTCTTTCTGCTCCTTGAGATTGTAGAGATGGGTGCCGCCGTTGCCGTAGTACCACAGCAGTTGTCCGTCGCAGTAGAAGTTGCCATAGTGGTTGCCGCTCACTGGCACCTTCACGATGCGCTGGGCCAGGCCGTCGCTATCGATAGTGACGACTGGCTGGGCTGTCGCTGCGTCGTTTTTGCCATTTTTCTTGCCCTTCTTGGTGGCAGCTGGCTGTGACTTTGCAGCATCGCCGGTTACGGCCTCGACTTTGTCGTCGGTTGGCAAAAAAGGTGATGGCGTCTTCTTGTCGAGCATGACCATGTAGATGCCTTCCATGTTGCGATAGGCAAAGTTCCACTCAATCTCGCTATATATAGGGTTGAAGTCGCGGCTCGAGGCAAAGATAAGATACTTGCCGTCGGTCGAAAATGCAGGCGAGTTGCTGTCGTACCAGCTGTCGGTTACAGCATACTCTTTTTTGGTGGCAAGGTTGTAGACGTATACCACCGAATGCTGGTTCTTGGCCACCTGCGAGTAGGTGATCCAACGCCCGTCGGGCGAGAATTGCGGGGTGGGGTAGGCCGAAATGGAGTCTTGGCGCAGCAGGGTAGAGGTCTTGGAGGCGACATCGAGCAGGCGTATCTCGTTGTCGCGGTTGGTGTAGACGATGCTCTTGCCATCGGGGCTCCAGTTGAAGTCGTTGATGCGGGTCTTGGCTCCCGAGGTGAGCTGCACAGGCTGGCCGCCGCCGGCTGGCCGCATCCACAACTCGGTCTCGCCGGTGGCATCGCTTATGTAGGCAATGTGTTTGCCGTCGGGGCTCCAGTTGGCATCGCGCTCGTGCACACCGGGAGTATGGGTGATGTTGCGGGTCACACCTTTGCTGGCCGGCACGTCAAAGGCCTCGCCGCGTGCTGTGATGGCCAGTCGGTTGCCGTCGGGCGAGAGGCTGCCGCTGGTCATGTAGTCTTTCACGTTGCGTTGCTCCTCGCGTGCAAAGTTGTCCTCGCTGTTGAGTGTGACGTTGATTTTGCTGTATTGCTTGCTGGCGGGGTCGAGCTCATAGATGTAGCCGCCGTTTTCAAACACAATCTTGCCGCCGCCACAGCTGGGGAACTTCACATCATAGTCGGTGAAATTGGTCACCTTGGCAGTCGACTTGGTTGTGGTGTTGTAGCAATACACGTTCATGCGCTTGTCGCGGTCGCTTATGAAGTAGATCTCGTTGCCTATCCACATGGGAAAGATGTCTTGCGACACATTGTTGGTGACGTTGGTCACCTGCTTGCTGCGGGTGTCATAAATCCAAATGTCGTCGGCCATGCCGCCCTTGTAATACTTCCAGGTGCGGAACTCTCTAAACACGCGATTATAGGCCAGCTGGGTGCCGTCGGGCGAGAAGCTGCAAAATCCGCCTTCGGGCAGGGGCAGCTGCGTGGGCATGCTGCCGTCGAGCGGAGCCTCCCACAGGGTGCCCACAAAGCCGTCGCCCTGACGGTTGCGATACACCACTTGCTTGCCGTCGGGGGTCCAGCACATGGCGATGTTGTTGGGACCCATGCGGTCGCCCATGTCGTCGCGCGGGTTGGTGGCCGTGTAGGTGATGCGGCGGGGTTCGCCGCCCTGGCTTGGCATCACATACACCTCGGTGTTGCCGTCGTACTGGCCAGTGAAGGCCAGCTGGGTGCCGTCGGGCGAATAACGTGGAAATATCTCATATCCCTTGTGCGAGGTGAGCTTCACGGCAACCCCTCCTGTGATGGGTACCGTGTAGATGTCGCCGGCATAGGTGAAAGCGACTTGTCGCCCGTTGGTCGACGGAAATCGCAGCAATCGTCCCTCACCCGCCCATGTCGTGTAAGGCGACGACGCAATAATCGTGGCTAAGGCCAACTTGATGATTTTTTTCATAGCTAAAATTTATTTAGATATAAAACACTATATATTATTATGACGGTGTTGTCCACAAAGTGTATACACACCTGTGTGCTTTTTTTTTCTTTAGGGATGCAAGCACAGGGGCCCTTGTCGAGGCAATGACTGTGTAAAACGCAAGTCATGGGGTAAAGTTACTACAAAAATCATAACTTGAGCGCAATCACATTGATAAAAATGTGAGCCTGCGGCATTGTCGCCAATAAATATTATCACGATTGCGAGGGGATTGACATCTTCGCTGTTTTTCGTTATATTTGCACTCGTAGTCAAAAAAATTATCAGCTCATGAAGAATTTCAGTCCAAAGCCGTGGTTCATGCCACAGGCAGTAATAGTGATAGGCACCTATGATGCCGATGGAACTCCCAATGCCATGAATGCCGCATGGGCAGGCACATGGGACAACAACAAAATCATGATTTCGCTTGGCAGTCATCAAACTACTGCCAATCTTGCAGCTTGTCCTGAGTTCACGGTGGCCTTTGCCACTGCCGAGACTGCTACTGCTGCCGACTATGTGGGCATCGTGAGCGGCAAGAAAGAAAAAAATAAGGTGGCCAAGACAGGGTGGACAGTGCAACGGGCCAGCATGGTCAATGCGCCAGTGTTTGCCGACTTCCCCATGACCATGGAGTGCCGCGTGGTGAAGAAAATCGATGAGAGCGATACGGGCTGCTACCTCGTGGCCGAGATCGTCAATATCGTTGTCGACGAGAAATACCTTGCCCACGACGGCAAGCCCGATTTGGAGCAGATGCATCTCATCACGTTCGATCCTGTTCACTTGGGATATCTCGAGATTGGCAAGCGTGTGGGCAATGCTTTTGCCGATGGCAAAACGCTCAGTTGACACACGCACACATGCACTCGTGTGGCAGATGCATGGTTGGGTGTGAGCCTGATGTGATGTGTGATGCGGCAGGCGGCAGCCGCGATAGTGGGCGTGTAGCTCTATTTCTTGATAATCCGCACAAAATACACCAGGGCTGTGCTGCCGTTTGAATCAAGGCGTTTCAACTCGATGTGATTGTCACCTTTCAGCAATTCGGCTGTAATCATGTTGCTCCATCCCTTGTTCATCCACTCGCCATTACCCCGTGGCGGCATCACGAGCGCACCTTGCGCATGTGTGTTGGCATAGAGCATGTAGACCGGGCAGCTGCCTGCCGTTGCAGCATTGCCATTGGCATAGCGCAGGTCGATCAAGTAATCGCCCCCCACGGGCACAGTCACCGTGAGCCGGGCGCTGCTATGTGTTTTTGCTCCCATGGGGGTCACGGCATTGGCTCCCAGTGGCAGCTGCAGGCTCGATGAAACTTTCATGTAGGGCTTCGACAGGTAACTCAAGGCATAGCGTCCCACACCGGCGATTGCACTCACTGTGAATCTTGTGCCTGCAGTCGTGTGCCGCAGCGTCATTGAGTCGTTGACCGTGTACAGCAGCTGCCCGTTCACCACCATGCGGTAATCGAGATTGCTGTTGTAGTTCAAGATGCGCGTGGAGTCTTTGAGCCATTTCACCACAGGAGTTGCGGGCAGGGTGAAATTTTGGTCGCCCAGGGTCACCTCTTGTGCTACTGGGGTGCTGTTGCGCATCTTTATATGTATAGTGTGATGTCCCGACAGTTGGCCCGAGAAGAAGTTGTCGTGTCCCACTTGGTTGTCGATGCTTATGTTGTCGATGTCGTTTCCTGTACCGCTTATGGTGATGTCGAGTGTGGCATTGCGGTACTTGAAACCGTAGATGTGCTTTATGCCCTTCATGAACGAAGGTATAGTGGGGTTAAACTCAATGCCGCCTGGCAAGAAGGTCATGCCGGCATACACGCGATACACCATAGCTGCATTGGCCGCAGCGGCTCCCAAGTCGCCGTCGGTGCTGTCGAGGGCCTTGCCGCTATAGGCGTCCCATGCCACTCTGTTGGCTCCAAACAAGGCTGCTGCGCGATACAAGGCTCCGAGGCCGCGGCGCAGCATGTGCTGGTTGCCGGTTTTGGCAGCTGCCAGGTTCCAAAAGGCCTGCACCACGGGCGAAACAGTCTGGCTCAGGTTCACGGCTTCGCCATTGTCATAGCGCGGGCTCACGATGGGCACCCCGTAGTTGGCGATGGGGGTCTTTTTCACCAGGTTCACGGCCCGGTCGTCGTCGGCCACGTTCCACAGCACGCTTAGCGACTGGCCCAGGTTGTCGATGCCTGGCGATTGCACGGGGTAGGCACTCATGTAGAGATACTGGCTATAGTAGCCATGACGCTCGTTCCACAGCGTCTCGTTGATGTTTTCCTTAAGAGTCAAGGCTTTTTCGCCATAGCTGTTCTCGTCGTTGAGCTCGTCGCCCATGTCGCTCAGGATTTCAAATGCCCGCTCGTAGAGTAGGTTGACAGTGAGCGACTGTGTCTCATACACGTCTTTGGGCTCCATCCAGGCGGGGTAGGATTGCGATTGGTTGCTGCCCTGTCGCAAGCCGCCGTGCACAAGCCCGCTTTGCATGTCGCAGTTCATGTCGTAGTCTTGGTCTACTGTTTTCCTGATCACCCCATAGGCATAGCGCAACCACTTCTTGCTGCCTGTGACGGCATATATTTCCCAGGCTGACACAGCCCACGACAGGTCGTTGGCCACGATGGGATACAAGTCGTCGGGGCCCTGCAAGTGGGAGAGCGAGCCATCGTCGCCCACCATCGCGCGCAATGTGCGCATCGAACCTTCAGGGTCGAGATAGGCAAGCGACAAGATGATCGAATAAGAGGGATTGGCTCCGTAGGGCACTTTCTCAAGATACCCATTGTGCCCGTTGCCGTGCCTCTTGCGTTCGATGTCGTATATCGACATGTTGTAGAGGGCATCGACCATTGTCACACCGGTATTGATGACAGCATAGTCGGGGTCGGGGCGGTCTACCTTCCACACGTGGTTGTAGGTCACGGGCGTGGAGCTGGGTTGCATGTGCAGTTTGATTTCATATATTCCTGCCGTGGCCGTGGGGTGCAGGCGCAGTTGTTCCTTATGCGACAGCGTGAAAAAGTCCCACGACAGCGGTGAGACATTGCCGGCAATCCACACGCCCTTGAACTCGTCGGCATAGACGGTGTCGCCCGTAGCAGTGACGTAGTATCCCTTCTTGTCGAGCGATTGCACAACAGGCCGCATGTCGACCCGCACCACCCAGTCGTGGTCTTTCACCATGGGGGCCTTTAGCTGGGAGGTTGCTGGCACAGTGTCGGGCACGCCCACCGTCACGGCGGTGGTATCGCTGCCAGTCGTGGCATAGTGGTAGTAGCACGGTGCCATCTCGTTGTCGTGGCCGTTTATGGCCAGCCTGAATTTCACAACCCCAAGGTTGTCGCTGCTGTCGGGAGGAGAGTAGGAGCTCTTGATGCAGGTGGGCGAAATTGCTATCGCGCTCCACGGGCCCTCGACGACGCTGTCGCCTGTCACGGTGAAGATGTCGTTTTGCGAAATCACATCGTTGCTCATCCTGTCGCGATCGCACGACAGTAGCAGGGCACTCACGGTGAGCAATATGGATGCAATACAACTTAGCTTCATTGGGTAAACGGCGTTATGGCGAAACATTGCGCATGCAAAATAAACAAAAAAATACCGATTCAGGAAAATTTTGGACACCTTAAATCTGCCATCTTGTCAAAAAAAATGCCTTTTGCACGATTTTTGTACATTGTAAATCGATGTTTAGTTTGCTGATTTTCAATGTCTAATTGTCTTTGCTGTTTTGTAAACAAAGTAAAATTGGGCTTTGAAATTTGGTGGTTACAAAAATTATTGTGACCTTTGCACCGTAAACCTCAAGAGAAATTTAGTGATAAGTACCAGAGGGTACTTTTTTAGAGTATTTTTAATTATTTTAATTAAGGATTTGTAAATGAAAGATTTAGAGTTGACACGGTATGCCACGAAGTATTACACAATACCTCCACACGCATATCATCCCAATGCCTCGTTGAGGCATGAGTTGCGTCATGGCTACATTGCTTGGCCGGCACGCGCTAATGTAAGTAAGGATGTCAACAACGCTTGACTGGAGGCTCGCTTAAGAAAGGAGAATACATTCCGCCTCAAGAAAGTCAAAGCTTGAATCCTTAGAGTTTTCTCCCAACATCGGGTTGGGGAAAACGCTGTTGCGGCGGCACTTGTAAGCCGCTTTACTATGAGATGAATCTTTCGGGGTGCAAAAAGTTTTTTTTAGCGGGCATCGCGATCGATTATTTTGACACCAATCAAGCATTCTTTTGTTGGTTTTCGCTCAAGACGCCATTGTAAGCGCGTGGCGGGCAACAAAAGTTGAGCTTCTACAATATACTATTAACCTCTAATACCGCACATTTTATTCATACTATTTTTTCCTAGGGCACCGCGAAGTGATTTCGGGGTGCTTTTTTTGTTGATTCCTGCCGGCAAATTGCTAACTTTGCGTTGTCTTTTTTACACATATTAGAATATACATCAAAACATAATGTAGAGTTACATGGATTATCTATTCTTGCTCATCGGACTGGGACTGCTCCTGGCGGGGGCCGAGTTTCTTGTCGACTCGTCGGTGGCCATTGCCAAGCGCGCCCGCATTTCCAATTTCATCATCGGCCTCACTATCGTGGGCATGGGCACAAGCGCCCCCGAGCTTTTTGTGTCGATAAGTTCGGCAATAGCAGGTCATGGCGACATAGCGCTGGGCAACGTCGTGGGCAGCAATATATGCAACATCCTGCTCATTCTGGGCCTCACAGCTGCGATATTTCCTTTCAATATCGAGCGCGAAAACCAGAAGCGCGACATTCCCTTCTGCATCTTTGCCTCGGTGCTGCTCATGCTGTGTGTCAACGACAAGTGGATGGGAATACCTCAAAACACGCTTTCGCGTCTCGACGGCATCGTTTTTCTGCTCTTTTTTGTGGGCTACATGGCCTATGTTGTCGTGAACAAGGGCAAGAATCCTGCCCAGGCTTTGCAGCAGGCCGACGACGAGGCCAAGAGCAGGCTCGAGGGCAAAGCTCCGCTGTTGCTGTGGCTTGTGGCTGCGGCTTCGCTGGCTGCACTGCTTTTTGGAGGCAACATCTTTCTCGATGCATCACGCAATCTTGCGCGGGCATGGGGAATGAGCGAGGCAGTGATATCAATCACCATTGTGGCTGTGGGCACCTCGTTGCCCGAGCTCATCACCTCGGTTGTTGCCGCTGCCAAGCACAACACCCAGCTGGCACTGGGAAACATCATAGGCAGTTGTGTGTTCAACATCCTCATGATACTGGGCGTGGCAGCCACGATTAAGCCTTTGTCCATCACCGGCATCAACATCGTCGACTTTGCTGTGCTGGTGCTTTCGGCTGTGATGATATACCTGGTCACCTACACCTTTGGCAAGAAACGCTTCGATCGCATCGAGGGCGTGATATTCTTGCTGGTCTATGTGGGCTACACGGTCTACTTGCTGCAGCGTTGATGTTGCCTGCAAGCCCGATTGCCAGCATCACTTGCCGCCATAGTTGATGCCATAGCCTATCAAGCGGTCGTAACGCTCCCCGCTGGGACGGTCGTAGACTTTTACTAAATACTCATTGGTCGTCTGGTACTTGTCGCCCTCGATGGGGCCTGTCTGGCCCACGCTGGAGCCATTGGGCACCCACAGGTACTGGTAGTTGTAGGCTCCCTGCTTGAGCAGCATGTCGCAGGTGTAGGTACCGCTCGGTTGGTCGTAGTGCATCTCGCAGTCGGCAGCAGGCAGTCCTTGCGTGAAAGCTCCTTGCACATAGATTTTTCCGCCTGTCATGCGGTCGCAGTCAAGGCTGAAGTGGGTGACGAGATAGTCGCTCTCGGTGGCACTGTAGTCGCTCTCGGCATTGCGTATCGTGAAATGCCCGTGTTGCGTTTTGTCGTACAGATAGGGGCTGGCGGCCCTCACCTCGTCGACCCTGAGCGTGGCATGGTAATAGGGCTCGAAGTATTGCACACGTTCCACCCCCATATTGAGCGAGTGGAGGTTGACCGTCTCGATGCGCCTGTACTCATTGCCGGCAGGGAAAATGAGCGAGCGGTTGTGGTCGTAGGTGACTTGACCCGGGCTCACCATGAAGGGGCGGGTAAGGTACACCTCGTTGTCGAGTCGGGAATTCTGGCTCACCACAGCTGTAAGCTCATTGTAGGGGTCGGCAATGAGCCCCTGCTTGTAGTCGACGGTGAAGCTCACTTGCTGATGTCTGTCGTTGTAGTCCACGTCGGTGCGCGAGGTGGCGTCGACATGCACGGCCACCGTGTTTTCGCACACTGCCAGCCGTGCCTGAAACAGCACTTTCTCGGGGTTTTCTTGCTCATACACGGTGAGCAGATAGTTGCCGCTCTTGTAAAACTGCATGTCGGCATTGGGCAGCGTGAAGTTGTAGTTGTAGTAGTGCACAAAGGTGCTGTTGCTCTGTGCATAGTCGGTGATGTCGGCCTCGTTGAAGCCGCTCACATACTCGCTGGGCACCAGCACCGACGGCTGCCAGTTGGCATTGCAATGCCTCACGCTGTAGCGCAGGTAGTGCACGTCGTAGTCGAGATAGTCAAACGTGATGTTGAGCACGTCGTCGCTGCCCATGACATAGATGGGGGGCAGATACAGGTTGCTCGATGGTGCGATTTGCACCGATTTCACCTTGCTGTCGAGCACCTGTGGCAGGGTGTTGACTGCCTGTGCCATCGCCTGGCCTGCCAGCAGCATGCCACACAACACTGTGAAGAGAAACGTTTTCATAACATGCGATTGAGGAGTGGTTGTTTTTTTTTGATTGCTTATTGGGCAACTGGCACCGAGTGGGTGTCTTTCACCGTGCCTATGACAAAGACACTGTGCACCGACCCTATGCTCTTCATCTCGCCCAGGCGGTTGAGCACAAAGTCCTGATAGTGGTGCATGTCGCGCACATACACCTTGATGATGAAGTCAAAGTCGCCGCTGGTGTTGTAGCATTCGGTCACTTCTTCCATCCCTTTCATGGCATCGACAAACTCCTGGGCATACTCCTTGCCGTGTTGCTTGAGGCGGATGTTGCACAGCACGATCATGCCGTTGCCCACCATGTCGGGATCGACCACAGCTACATATTTCTTAATATAACCCTCGCGCTCCAGCCGCTTCTGCCGCTCAAAGGTGGGCGATGCCGAGAGATGAACGGCCTCGGCAAGCTCCTTGGTGGTGAGCTTGCTGTTGTGTTGCAGCTCTTTCAGAATTTTGATGTCGATTGCATCCAGTTTGTCAATCATCTGTTTTCTTAATCTTTGTTTTGGAAGAAAAAAATCCGTAATTACATTATGGTCTACAAAGTTAGAAAAAAATCTGTAAGCCCAAAAACACAAACACCCCCTTTTAGCAACACACTGTTTTTAGCCCCCGTTCAGCTCCGAAATCTTGTATAATTTATCCCTGCAACAAAAAAAACCAACCAGTTTGTTGTCAACCAGTTGGTTTTTTTTATAGTTGTGATCCCATGGGGAGTCGAACCCCAATCAAAGGAACCGGAATCCTTCATTCTATCCATTAAACTATGGGACCGGAAAATTTCTCGCCTTCGGTGGCGCAAAATTAAGCATTATCTCTTAACTTTGCAAAAGTGAACGTCAAAAATCCTAACATTTATGCAGGTCAAGATTGATGCTACTTGGAACCAGGAGCTGGCTGCCGAGTGGGAAAAGCCATACTTTGCCAAGCTCACGGGCTTTGTGCGCGAGCAGTATCGCACGAGCCAGGTGTTCCCGCCCGGACACCAAATTTTTGCTGCCTTCGATGCCACTCCGTTCCCCGATGTGAAAGTTGTCATTCTCGGGCAAGATCCCTATCACGAGCTGGGACAGGCCAACGGGCTCTGTTTCTCGGTAAACGACGGCGTTGCATTGCCACCATCGTTGCAAAACATTTTCAAGGAGGTGCACGATGACACTGGCGCGCCCATTCCCAAGAGCGGCGACTTGAGCCGTTGGGCCAGGCAAGGCGTGCTCATGCTCAATGCCACACTCACGGTGCAGGCCCACCGGGCCGGTTCTCACCAGGGGCAAGGCTGGGAGCAATTTACCGATGCTGTGATTTCTCACTTGAGCGAGCATCGCGAGCATCTTGTTTTCATCTTGTGGGGCTCCTATGCCATCAAGAAAGGGGCCTGTATCAATCGCATGAAGCATCTTGTGCTCACCTCGCCGCATCCCTCGCCGCTCTCGGCCTACCGCGGATTTTTTGGCAATCATCACTTCTCTCGTGCCAACGCCTATCTTGTGGCCCACGGTCTTGATCCCATCGAGTGGTGACGTGTGATGGAAATGCGCAAAATCATTCATGTCGACATGGATGCTTTCTTTGCATCGGTCGAGCAGCTCGACAACCCCTCGCTCAGGGGGCTGCCTGTGGCTGTAGGGCATGATGCCCCGCGCAGCGTGGTGTCGACGGCAAGTTACGAGGCACGTCGCTACGGGGTGCACTCGGCACAGCCCATGGCTACGGCCAAGCGACTGTGTCCCGGCCTGGTCGTCGTGGAGCCGCGTTTTGAGCGATACAAGGAGATCTCGGCCCGTGTGCATGAAATCTTTTGCCACTATACCGACCTGGTTGAGCCCATCTCGATCGACGAGGCCTTTCTCGATGTCACGACCTGCAAGACGGGAGCAGCCTTGGCCATGGATGTCGCCGCCGAGATCAGGGCCCGCATCAAGTCGCAGCTGCATCTCACAGCCTCGGCGGGGGTGAGCTACAACAAGCTGCTTGCCAAGATTGCCAGCGACTATCGCAAGCCCGACGGGCTCACGGTGGTGCACCCGGCGAGGGCGCTCGACTTCCTGCAGCGTCTGCCTGTCGAGAACCTGTGGGGAGTGGGGCCGAAGACTGCCCAGCGCTTGCACGGCATGCACATCTTCACTGTGGGGCAGCTGCGTGAGCTCAGCCTGCGCTTCCTCACCGATGCTTTTGGCAAGATGGGAGCTGTGTACTATGACTATGCACGCGGCATCGACACGCGGCCGGTCACGGTGCACCACGTGCGCAAGTCGATAGGGTGTGAATGCACCTTTTTGACCGATATCGACAAAAGGTCGGCGGCCGTGATCGAGTTGTATCATGCCGTGCTCGAACTTGTAGACCGCATTGCACGTCACGACTTCGAGGGCCGAACGCTCACGCTCAAGGTGAAGTTTGCCGATTTCACGCAAGTCACACGCAGCGTGACGCAGTCGCGGGTGTTGCGCGACAAGGCCGACATTCTTCCGCTTGCCAAGCAGTTGCTTGCCAAGGTCGACTACGAGCACCGGCCATTCCGCCTGCTGGGGCTGTCGGTGTCACGCACCGATGCCGAGGGCGGCGATGCGCCTGTAGCCCGCTGGCACGTGGGCGAGCTTCCCTTTCAGCCCTATTGATGTTGGCCTGGAGTCTTGACCTGTCTTTTTGCAAGAATTGATGAATTTTTTTTATCTTTGCAGCATGCGGCATTTCTTTGTTGCTTTGGCGTTGGGGTGATGTCATGCTTAAATGCCGGCAATTTTAAATCAAGAACGCACATGAAGATTATAGCTCTATTATTTTGTTTTGTCATCTCGGCGGCCTCGGTCATGACCTGGGCGAGCGAGAGTCCCGATACTTTTTGGCTTGGGGCCGACATAAGCGGTACCACCGAGCTTGAAGCACAAGGCGTGCAGCTGTATAATGCGGCTGGCGAGCCTCGCGAGAACACACAGCTCATGCACGAGCTGGGTCTCAATGCCGTGAGGCTACGCGTGTGGGTCAATCCCCAGCAGGGCTTTTGCAGCCCACACGACGTTTTGGTCATGGCGCGCCGCGCCAAGGCCTTGGGCATGGCGATCATGATCGATTTCCACTATAGCGACTGGTGGGCCGACCCTCACAAGCAAAATATACCCGCGGCTTGGAAAAACTTCAACTATGAGCAGATGAAGCAGGCCCTTGCAGCCCACACTCGCGAGACCCTGCAATTGCTCAAAGATGACAATATCGACGTGAAATGGGTGCAAGTGGGCAACGAGACCACTCATGGATTCCTGTGGCCCATGGGCCGTGCCGAGACCAGCATGGCGCAGTATGCCGGGCTCACCCAGGCCGGCTACGAAGCGGTGAAACAGGTGTATCCCGCAGCTCAGGTTATCATTCACCTCGACTCGGCCTGCGACCCCAAGCGCTACGACTTCATCTTCGACGGCTTGCGCCGCTATGGCGCTCACTGGGATGTGATAGGCGTGAGCGTCTACCCCTATTGGGACAAGGATGCCGGCCTTGAGCAAGACTTGGAAGGCACACTGCGCGACTTCACTGCCAACCTGGTGCGCCTGAGCAAGAAATATGGCTGCGAGACCATGGTCGTGGAGACCGGCACCGAGGCGGCTAAGCCGCAAGAGGGCAAGCAGGTGATGCAAGCCATCATCGATGCCGCGCTCAACAAGACGCAAGGCCAGTGTCACGGCGTGTTTTACTGGGCTCCAGAGCTTGAAGGCCAGTATCCGCTGGGCGCCTTCAGCAATCACCGGCCCACAGCAATCATGCAGGCCTTCACCGAGGCTGCCGCCCGCCTGGCAGCAAGGTCGGCTGGCCCAAGGCGATGAGTACTAAGTCTCGAGAGGAAGGTGCAATGTGTACTTGGCGAGGAGGCGATGTCGCTGTAATATGCCCACTGACGAAAAAACATGTGCAGACTGTTGGGATTACTACCGAAAAGTAGTAACTTTGGAAAATTAAAGTTGGTTTTTAGAAATTGATTTAACCGTTCATGACTCTGCAATTGCTCATATGCACGCTCGACGACCGCATCCAGTCGGTGCCACAATTGCTCATCGAGCCAGTGCCTGGCATCAGCTACCTGGTGTCGTGGCAGCATCGCGACGGTTATGTGCCTTGCGAGTTGCCCCAGGCGTTGAAACGCCACGATGTGGAGGTCGCTATTATAGATGGAAAGGGATTGAGTCGCAATCGCAACAATTGTCTTAAAATGGCAACTGGCGACATTTGCTTGATTGCCGACGACGACTGCCTATACACGCGCGAGCGGCTGCAATCGGTTATCGATACTTTTACTGCTCACCCCGATGTTGCAATCGCTACTTTCAAGGCTCAGAACGATGTTGCTCCCAAGGTCTATCCAGGTTACTCGTTCAGCCTTGCCCAGCCAGCGAGAAAGTATTACGTCACCTCGTTTGAGATTGCCTTTCGCCGGTCGATGATGCCGGCCGGGTTGCGTTTTGACGAGAATTTCGGGTTGGGCTCGGGTGTGTTTGATTGCGGCGAGGAGTCGGTGTTTATCCACGATGCCTTGCGAGCCGGTCTCAGTTGCCGCTTTTTCCCCACGGTCGTTGTCGAGCACCTGGGCCCTACCACGCAGTCGACCCATGCTGCCGACCCTGGTGTGCTCATGGCTCGCGGAGCCTACATCTACAAGGCTCACCGGCGCAGTGTCATCTTTCGTGCCTTGGCTGTGGCCTGGCGATTGCGACGTGCCAAGGGCATCCCTTTCAACTATGCCCTGGAGTATACCATCAAGGGATTTTCAAAAATGCAGGAAATTGAGTCCCGTAGCAAGAGGAACTAATTTTTCATTTTCCTGTTTTGCATCTCAGTGAAGTGGGCCTTCAGCAGGTCTACAACCTGTTGTGCCGTGCTGGCTGGCTCCACGATTTTCTCGAGCGGGCAGCGGGTGTCGCCCGCAGGCACAACGATGGCGTCGACCATCGTGCCACAGCTGTAGTTTATATGGTTCTCCTCAAGCAAGGGCACTGCCTTGCGGCTCATCACGTCGGCATATATTTCTCTCACCCCGCCCACAGCGGCCATGCCGGCAGCTGCCTTGCCTGTCACCTTGTCGGCAATGCAGGCTCCTTTCAGAAACTCCGGGTCATTGTTGAGCAGGTCTTCGAGGTCGCGCACGCCTTTTTTGTAGAACGTGGCCACGCGCCCGGCGTTGCTCACCACAAGCGAGCATTGCGTGCTGTGCAGCAGGTCGATGATGTCGTGTGTCATGTGTGCAGTAATAGGGGCTTGTGTGATCTACTTGGTGAGCGCATACTTGAGCAAGGCCCAGCCGCCCAGCACCTGAATGGTCATGCCCGGAAGACCCAGCCTGAAGTCGGTCACGGCAGCCATGAGGTTGCCGTTGAGCGCCCACTCAAAGCCGCTGCCCAGCACCTGGTAGCCCAGCACTACGGCTATGAGGGCGCCTATGCTCACTTTGCGGGTCTTGCGGGCGGCCAGGGCGGCAGCACTTGCCAGCAGTACCGACTTGATGAGTATTGCCGGCAGCACGGCAAGAGCCGGCATGTCGAAAAACACCGAGTTGACTATGGGCGACATCACGGCTGTGAGCAGTCCCACCTTGATTCCGTACTTGTAGGCCCCTATGAGGGTGAAGAAGTAGATGGGCAGGAAGATGAGGCCGCCATGGGGTATCATGGCATGGCACAATTGGGGCACCACGATGTTGCCAATGATGAAGAGGGCTGCAAATGTCCATGCGCGGGTTTCTTTGAGCGAGAGCGCATAGAGTCGTGTAGTGTTACTTATTTCCATATCGTTTTGTGTTGAATTTTATTTACCATGAATTGGTGTGGCTGTGCCTTGGGTGCATTACAGCTGTGCATGCATTCTTGTGTGAGCACCCATCGCAAAAAATTTTACACTCATGAAAAACATTATTTTGCCTTGAGTATGAAATACTGAAAGGGCTTGAGGTTGACTTTGCTGGCCAGCTTCATGCTCTTGCCGGTATACACATTGTCAACGGCATGACCTGCCCACTGCTGCGGCAAGTCGAACGTGTGAGCCGCATTGCGCACGTTCACAAGCACCAGGAAGTCGCCGCTGGCGTCGGTCTTCATGAAGGCCATCACGTCGCGGTCGGGATAAGGGATGAGCTCGCCCTTGCGCAGTGCCGAGTACTTGTTGTAGAGCCCTATGAGTTTCTGATACTCACGGTAAACCTCGGGGTGAGCAGTCCAGTCGACAGGCACATACTTGAAGAAGTTGATAGTCTTGTCGTAGCCCACCTCTTGCGACCCATAGATGAGAGCGCCGCCGTGGGGGAAGATGGTGGCCACATAGGCTGCCATCGCTCCATGCTGATTGGTGAATTCGGTCACAGTCGAGGCCTGGGTGGCTTGGTCGTGATTGGTGGTGAAGCGCATTTTAACTTTTCCTTTAGGAAGCGGTTCATATTCTTTTCTGTCGCTGCTGAATAGATCGTAGGCAGGGGCGCCTTTCCACACTTTCACCAGGTCGCTCTTGTAGGCCCAGCCATAGTTCATGTCGAAGCCCCCCACGGTGAAGTTGTCGGGGCGACTGCCCTCGGCCAGCATCACAATGTCGCGGTTGCCGGCAGCCTTGCGCAGCTCGTCGATCGCTTCTTTCCAGAAGTCGGCTGGAACACCGTCGGCCACATCGCAGCGAAAGCCGTCGATGCCACAATTCACAATCCAGAATTTCATGGCGTCGATCATGGCGGCACGCATCTCACGGTTGTCGTAGTTGAGGTCGGCCACATCGGTCCAGTCGGTGTGAGCTGGATATATTACATTGCCGTTCTCGTCCTGGGTGTACCAGTCCTTGTGATCTTTCATCCACACGTTGTCCCACGCTGTGTGGTTGGCCACCCAGTCAAGAATGATGCCCATGCCATGCTCGTGGCACACTTGCACCAGGTGTTTGAAGTCGTTGATGGTGCCAAACTCGGGTGCGATGGCCTTGTAGTCGCTTATGCTGTAGGGTGAGTTTTTGCTCTTCTCCTTGCCTATTGGGTAAATGGGCATCACCCACATCACATTCACTCCCAAGGCACTTATCGAGTCGATGCGAGCAGCCACGGCGTTGAGCGAGTTGCTGGGGGCAAACACGCGTGGATTCACTTGATACATGGCTATATCCGACACTGCAGGCAGTTGAAACTTGGCATTGGCTGCCTGTGCCCTAAACAGGCCTTGTGCAATCATGAGCACCAGAGCCACGAGGATTAAGAGTGTCTTTTTCATCTTTTGGTTGAATTTACAGTTTTGTTTATCGCAAAGTTAAATAATTTTGCCCAAAATCACGCAGAAATTTCCAAGGAAACACCTTTTTGTTTCTTCTGTTGTTGTACAGAAAAATGCTAAATCTCGTGCCAGGTGACGAGGGTTTTGTTACCTTTGTGGCATGAAAAGTGTTAAGATACACATCAAACGTGCAGTGCGCGAGCTGCTTATCGAGCAGGCTGGGCGCTGCGAGACGGCCGCTTTCATGCAAGGCGACCCCAGCTGGTTTATGCACCATGTGCAGGGGCAGCCCAGCCAGGAGGTGATGGCATTTGTCGCCGCCAGCCTAAGCTACGGCAACCGGGTTGCTTTCAGGCCTAAGCTGCAGCACATGCTCGACAGCTCACAGGGTGACCCATACCAGTGGTTGCGCTCGGGAGCCTTCGCCAGCACTGTGCCCGACGACGTGTCGCGCTCCTTCTACCGGCTTCACACCTTTCACCACATGCACACGTTGCTGCGAGCCCTGCAAGCCATGTTGCGCGATTATGGCACCATGGGCGGCTATGTGTCGTCGCAGGGTTGCACTACGGCCATGCAGGCCATTGAGTTGCTCACGGGCTACTTTGCCCAATACGACACGGGCCACCTGGTTCCGGTTAATGCCAAGTCGTCGTGCAAGCGCTTGTGCATGTTTCTGCGCTGGATGGTGCGCGACGGCTCTCCTGTCGATTTGGGAATTTGGCCATTTATCGACAAAAGCACCCTCATCATGCCGCTCGACACGCATGTGCTGCAAGAGGCCCGCAGACTGGGGCTCATAAAAACAAAGGCGGCGACAATGTCGACCGCCTTGCGACTCACCGAGCAGTTGCGCAGGGTTTTCCCCGGCGATCCGCTCAAGGCCGACTACGCGCTGTTCGGCTCTTCGGTACAATAGCTCTCACAGCATGTGCAATCCTGTCATTTCAAGCAGGCTGCCAGCTGGCTGGCAAAGTCTTCGGCCGAGTCAAAGCCCTGTATGGCCTGTGGTTTCTTGCCCACCGGAGCTACCAGCACGTGCGGAATGGCGTTGATGCCCAGGGCGCTGGCAAGTGCCTGGTTCTCGTCGACGTCGACACTGTAGAAGTCGACTTTGCCTTTATACTGGGCAGCAAGTTTATTGAGCACAGGTTTCAACTTTTGGCACGGGCCGCACCAGGTGGCGTTGAAGTCGATCACAACAGGCCGCTTGCCGGCATTGGTCCACGTGGGCTGGGTAAGATCGCCCACGGCCTTTGTCAGCTCGTCTTGGTTAATTTCGACGACCATGCTCTCGGTTGCTGTCGATGCCTCGGCGGTTTCCTCTTGGGAAGTAGCGCTGGCTTCTTGACGCCCGTTGTTGTCCTGGGCCTTGTTGCAGCTTGCCACAGCCGTTGCCAGCGCGGCAATAATCATGAAGTTCAGTAATCTTCTCATTATAGTTAGAATTATTGGATATAATATAGTGTAGAAATAATTTGTCAATGATAGTACAATTTTCATTGGTTGATAGGCATTCTCACCCACAGCCACCGTGGCAGCAGTTTCCATGCGCAAGTCACGAGGCGATATCGCCAGTCCACGACTTTTACCGCGCGTCGGGCTGTCACGGCCTTCACTATGAGTTGTGCAGTGCTGTCGCAGTGCATGAGCATGGGATATTTTCTGCCGTCGTTCAGCAAGTCGGTGTGCACAAAGCCTGGTCTTATGTCGGTAAAGGTGATGTTGAGCTTGCGCAGGCGTGACTGCTGGTCGAGGGCCTCGATATAGGTGCTCTGCAAGGCCTTGGTGGCCGAGTAGGCCGGGGCAGGACCCAGCCCCTTGGTGCCTGCAATGCTGCTTATGGCGGCGATGTGCCCGCCACCGTGCAGGGCCATGTGCCTGTAGGCCGCGCCAATCATGCGCACAAAGCCCACAGCGTTGGTTTGCACGGTCTCAAGCTCGATGTGCTCTTGCAGCTCCATGTTCTGGCTGCCTATGCCAGCCACATGCATGTACAGGTCGATGCCGCCCAGTCGTGCAATGAGCTCCTCGAGTTGTGCCGGGGCTTGCGGCGACGTGACGTCGATGCAAGCCGTTTCCACCTTGCCAGGTGCTATGTGCTTGAGTGCCTGCAGCCTGTCGTTACGGCGGGCTGCAATGCCGATGTGGTATCCCCGCTCGAGCAACAAGCGGCTTATCTCAAATCCCAGGCCCGATGAGGCGCCCATTATGACTGCACGTTTTTCCATTTTCTGCATGTTTGAAACAAAGGTAATCAAAAATGCGTGCTTGGCATTGTCAATAAATCACAAAAAGGCTAAAATATTGCCGACACCAATGCACTTTGTGGCTATTTTGTCGTACCTTTGCACAATTGAAAATGTAGAGAAATAAAAGATTATAAAAATATATAAAGCAACATTATCACAATTATGGGGAAAAAAGCATTATTAATGATCCTGGATGGTTGGGGCATTGGCCCACACGACAAGAGCAATGCCATATGGAGCACGCCCACTCCCTACTGGGACAGCCTTTTGAAAGAATATCCCAACAGTCAGCTCAAAGCCTGCGGCGAAGACGTGGGTCTGCCCGACGGGCAGATGGGCAACAGCGAGGTGGGCCACCTCAACATAGGCGGCGGCCGCGTTGTGTATCAAGACCTTGTAAAAATCAACAAGGCCATTGCCGATGGCTCGATACTGAAAAACAAAGAGATCGTTTCGGCTTATAGCTATGCCCAAAAGACGGGCAAGGGTTTGCACATCATGGGTCTCACCTCGACTGGCGGCGTGCACAGCTCGCTCGCCCACCTGTTTGCCCTGTGCGACATTGCCAAGGAATACAAGCTCAAAAACGTGTATCTGCACTGCTTCATGGACGGCCGCGACACCGATCCCGAGAGCGGCAAGGGCTTTATCAAAGACGTGGAAGAGCACTGTGCCAAGAGTGCAGGTGTGGTGGCCACTATCACAGGCCGCTACTACGCCATGGACCGCGACAAGCGCTGGAACCGCATCAAGCTGGCCTACGACCAGCTTGTGAATGGCGTGGGCAAGCAGAGCGACAACATGCAGCGTGCCATGCAGGAAAGCTACGACGAGGGCGTGACCGATGAGTTTATCAAGCCCATTGTGAACAGCACTGTCGACGGCCGCATCAAGGAGGGCGATGTGGTCATCTTCTTCAACTACCGCAACGACCGCGCCAAGGAGATAACCACCGTGCTCACCCAGCAAGACATGCCCGAGGAAGGCATGCACACTGTGAAGAACTTGCAGTATTACTGCATGACCCCCTACGATCCCACATTCAAGAATGTGCATGTGATCTTTGAAAAGGAAAATGTAAAAGACACCCTGGCCGAGTACTTGAGCTCCAAGGGCTTGAAGCAGCTGCACATTGCCGAGACCGAGAAATATGCACATGTCACGTTCTTCTTCAACGGTGGTCGTGAGGCACCATTTGAGGGCGAGGACCGCATCCTCGTTCCGTCGCCCAAAGTGGCTACCTACGACCTGAAGCCCGAGATGAGCGCCTACGAGGTGAAAGACAAGCTCGTGGCTGCCATCGGGAGCGAGAAGTATGACTTTATCGTTGTCAACTATGCCAATGGCGACATGGTGGGCCACACGGGCGTCTACACTGCAATACAGAAGGCGGTGGTGGCTATCGACGACTGCGTGAAACAGACGGTGGAGGCTGCCAAGGCTGCCGGTTATGAGGTCATCATCATTGCCGACCACGGCAATGCCGACCATGCCATCAACGCCGACGGCACTCCCAACACAGCCCACTCGCTCAATCCTGTGCCATTTGTTTACATCAGCAACAACAAGAATGCCAGCGTAGAGAGTGGCCGCCTGGCCGATGTGGCTCCGTCGATCTTGAAGATCATGGGCCTCCCTCAGCCTGCCGACATGACTGGCAAGTGCCTTATTGTGGATTAATTGATCTATTTCATATACTCGTTTTTCAGCAACGGCTTCACGCTTTAGCTACGTGGAGCCGTTTTTCTTTTCACCTTGCCTGCGGCATGGCCATTTTTTTCACACACGCTCCTGTAGCTTGCAAGGCAGCGCATCGGGCTACAGTGGCGCTGTGCCTGGAAGCGTAAAATGTAGTATCTTTTTGCCTTGTTGTTTTATTTTCAGTTTTTTAATAATTCATGAATAGCAAAATAAGACTATATAATTTTTTTCTGTGTGAGAAAAGCATTAAATTTGCATAGGAAAATAGGAAAATGCGAAAAACCTCTTCTTGATTTTTCAATTACACAACTTGAAGCACTCTCGTTTCAGTTTGGGAATCTAAACGACATACCCTCGCCAAGTCGCAAAGTACGCCAAGATGCCGCAAAGATTGTTCTTGTCGTTAGTTGAGCATAACCTTTGCGCTCTTTGCGACTTTGCGAGAGGAAATTATCTATAATTGGGTAGAGAGGTCCATAACTCAAGGAAAATAATCATAGGCAGTCTTTAAAGACTTGTGTAATACTTTGATAATTAATGTATTGTACGCATTCGCCGTAGGGTCGGGGGTTATCACCGTCCTACTGCCAATAACGAGATTTAGAACAAATCCATATAGTTGAGAGGACTGAAACCCCCCCGCATCTATGACGGATGTGTGACGCCATAAGCTAATAATTTGCAGTTTACTTGCTTAATTTTATACCTTACATCATCATGCTACCGCACACTACTCTAATGTTAGTTGCAAACGGCTGTTGCAGCTGCCGTCTATACCATTTTCTTTCCTTCTTATAGCCTATTTTGAATAAATAGTTGTAATTTTGCGTCATACACGACGACGAAGGTATGAAATACTTCAGAAAGACAAGTTTGGGTGATAATAAATGTGTGGCGATGGCACTGTCGGCACATCATCTGCTAACTGTCTGTCTGACCATCGTTCTGCTGGCCTTTGCCCCGTCGCTGACAGCCCATCCGCTGAGGGCCACCACAACCGACATGGCAACTTATCGACGGTTGTCGGAGAAGTCGACGGCGATGCTGATGATGAAGGCCGGAAAGTTCCTCCATTCGCCGAACGGTCAGGATAGTGCGCTGCTGTACTACACTATCGTTGCCAACCGCTACAACGACGACGGCATCGGCGACGCTGAGCGAAGGGAATGCATCACGGCCATGAACAACGCCGGATACCTCTATTATGCTTTCTACAATGACTACGACAAGGCTTACACCACTTTGCGACAGGCCCTGCAATTGGCCGCAAAGAGCGGCGACAAGTATTATGAGGCAATGATAAACCTCAACATGGCCAACATTAAGAGCGTATTCCTCGATGTGCAGGGCGACCAGCCACAATTGGCATGGGCGACGCTGCAATTATACCGCAAAGCCTTCTATCAGTCGGTGGAGATAAGAAACTGGCCGTTGGCGGTGGGGATTTTCACGAATATGCTTGATGAGAATTTCGTTGGCGAACCTTTGCTCTATTCACAGCTAAGGAAGGATATCGCTGCTTTTAAGCGCATGCGCATTCCGGCCGGAACCCCGCTGCTCGACTTCACCAATGCAACGATAAGCTGTGTGGAAGCTATTCAGAGTCACGATTATGCCAGGGCCCTCGCTGCCACTTATGCCATGGAGCGGAATATCGAGTCGCGCGACACCCCCAAACGGTTTGCTGCCGATGCCTTGGGACTGCGGACAAAGATTTTCAGCCTCATGCACGACGACCGGCGAGCCGTGAAAACGATGCTTGAGGGTGTCGACCTCTGTAAATCCAACCATATCGACGACGGTCTCATGCACTTCTATCTAATGCTCAACAGGTTCTATCTTTCGCGGGGCGATAGTGCCAAGGCTCAGCGGTATCGCCTTGACTACCTCGAATTGAAAGAAAAAATTCTCACGGAGAATAATCTTCAGAGCGTGTCGCGGTTGGAATTTCTCTACGATCTTCGTGAGGCGAACACTACCGTGGAACGGCTGACGGAGCAGAAACACTGGTTGAATATAATCACGACCGTCATCATCGGCTTTGCCATCATCGTGAGTCTGTTGCTCGTTTTCCTCTTCCGGGGCTACCGCAGGGCCATGCGCACAAACCGCATCCTTTACCGCCACGTGCAGGACTCGCTGCACCTGGAGGAGGAAAAAACGAAATATAAGGGCTCGCGCCTCACCGACGATGCCAAGGAACTGTTGGCCCAGCGCATCGATGCCGCGATGCAGAACACCGATGAAATCTGCAATTCTGACTTCAATCTCGACCGTCTTGCGGAGCTTGCGAACAGTAATTATAAAGAGGTGTCGCAGGTAATCAATGAACACTACGGCAAGAATTTCAAGGCCCTGCTCAACGAGTGCCGCATTCGGGAGGCCTGCCGTCGCCTTACCGATGCCAACTTCGGCCACTTGACCATTGAGGGGGTGGCCATTAGTGTGGGCATCAAGAGCCGCAGTCACTTCAACAGCTACTTCAAACAGGTGACGGGAATGTCGCCGTCGGTGTATCAGAAGATAAGCAAAGAGGAAGAAAAAGCCGATTAAAGGGTGCCAAATCATGTTTTGGCACATATAAGATGAAGAAATAAGCCCGATGCTGCTGTCTTTTCGTTACTTTTGCATCCGAAATTCGAAACAACAAAAGTTTTATTTATGAAAAGAAGATTTACTTTGAACAAGCAGTTGGCAGTCCTGACCATCTTCCTGTCGGTCTGCTCGTCAGTATGGCCGCAGACCGCAAACCATGAGGTTGCCGACAACAGTCTGGCATCGATTCTGCCTGACACCGTCATCACCAACCGCCCCGATGGCCGTGAGGTTATCTATTCGGAGTCGTCGCACAATATCTGGCAGAGCAACGGCACATTGGGTGAGGATAATATCGACCACAAAATGAAACAGATTGTCTTCGGTAACGACGGGTATGTGTACGTCCGCAACTTTATCGTCCACCTCTATGGTGTCGAGGGTTGGATTAAAGGCATGATTGACGGCGACACCCTCCGTTTTCCACTGCCGCAGAAATACTATACGATGGGCAGCAGCTTCAGTCAACGCGACTATACTTTAATGGCCTTCGATAAGGTGCTCGTCGATGCCGGTGGCCAGATGGTCTATACGTATCAAACTGATACAACATATACGGAGATGGACTTCGTGATGCGTGACGACAGCATCATTTCCACCGATCCGACAAAACTCATTGGTCTCGCCAATGCCACATACGGCAATACGTGGTCGCAGTTCGCTATGAGCAATGTCACTTACACAATCAACAAGGACACTATGACACAGATGCCGGAGAACGTTACTCCCGAAACGTGGACCTTCGAGTATAAGCCAAGCTACGGTGACAGAGTGACAAGAATGGTCAGTGTTGCAACAAAAGGTAATGAAATGTATATCAAGGGATTCAGCCAGAAGTTCCCCGATGCTGTAATCAAAGGACGTGTCGATGGCAATAAGATGGTGATACCGAACCGTCAGCTTTTGGCTCTTGACAAGAAGGATGAATATTATGCTTATCTGCTGACTTCGAGCGACACAATAGTCAAAGAGGAATCATATGGCGAGATGGTTGACATTACGGAGCAGAAGATCCGTGATTCAATCTCCTTCGACTATGATGCCATCGACGGCACCTTAGTTTCGGCCGATAATTTGATTGATAATCACGGTACCGATTCGCTATTCTATTATAATCTCTATAAGGCTGTGGCTTTCAACTACTTTGATCCGGTGGCTGCCACACCCGCAAAGCCGGAATGGATTGACTATTGGAGCTACGATACGAGCTCAAGTTTGTCATTCTATATCTACAGCAAGGATGAGAATGACAAGTTCATCAACCCTGACAGTCTTTATTATATCATCTACAACGATGACCAGCCGATAACCCTGAAGGCAGCAGACTATAGCGTACTCGACAGCGATATGACCATGATTCCTTATGCTTCGGATGTGGCTTATGTCGACGGCAACTACCATGGAATCACATTACATAATGTCAATGCCACCCGCATCGGCCTGCAGACGGTATATATTATGGGCGGTGAGACAAGAAACTCGCCGATAGTCTATTATGGTAAGACCGACGGCATCTGCGCTGTCAAGGACAGTGAAGCAGCGAAGACAATCTATTATGACCTCTCCGGTAGGAAAACTTCAAATCCGTCGAAGGGCATCTATGTGATGGTCGTGGAGCATGCTGATGGCTCGCGGTCGACAAGTAAAGTAATTGTCAAGTAACTGATTGCTAACAAGATAACGAAAATGGGGAACTGCGCCTGTTGGTACAGTCCCCCATTAATCATATTATATTAATTGCGTTATGTGGTCTTCGAGACTTCTTCTTCCTCCTTTTGTCTTCATCCTCATTCTTATTCAATTTGCTGGATGACAGACGTTGTGACATAGAATGTTACGGGGTTTCGTTCCACCGCTTCGTTAATCTTAATCGTCGTCTATCTCGCCATATAATTTGCAGACCTTTATCCACTCATTAAAATGATCCTGCAGGGGCTGGTCGAAACGTTTCAGATCCTCGCGGTGACAAGTTTATCCAAGTAGAGTTCCTTGATAACATCAAGCCGATGGCTGCCGTAGCTGTTGTTGTAGCGGTGTCCAACGTGACGGTCGTAGTTGTACACTCTCTTAAATATCTGGATGTAAATCTTATGCCACGGCCCCTCGACACTCTGCCCGTTATCTTCACGGTAGGGCTCGTTAAGTTCAGCCAACGGTATTGGCTTGCTGGCAAGCCTCTGTATGCTCTTTACGAACCTCTCACACTCTTTTTCAAGTGCTCTGTGGATTAACTCCCTGCAGATGCGTCTGTCTTTCTTTGATACCTCCATAAGTATTTTCTATTTATTTATGCGGCTCCGAACGAAATCAGAATAGGCCTGGTTTTGTTTATTCTTAGTTCGATTAACCCCTGTTCGAATGGAAAGATACAATTATTCTACTGAAATTCCTCGTTTGTTCTGGAATTCTATTTTGGTTCGCCCGACATGGGCATAATCTAATGGGTGCAAGTCCCGAGCGTGCCCCGATAGCGGGAAGCGCATAGTCCGATGCAACGGTGTCTTTTTGTCTTGTTGTTTTATTTTTATTTTTTAATAATTCATGAATAGCAAAATAAGGCTATATAATTTTTTTCTGTGTGAGAAAAGCATTAAATTTGCATAGGAAAATAGGAAAATGCGAAAAACCTCTTCTTGATTTTTCAATTACACAACTTGAAGCACTCCCATTTCAGTTTGGGAATCTAAACGACTTTTGTTTTGCATTTTAAACATAAATTCAACATAGCTATGAGGAAATTGTTTTTTATAGGCGTAGCATTATGCATCATTGGCTTTGCAATGACAGCCAACGCCGACGTCTTTAATTATGCCGACGAGAAATACCGATTCACCTGGACCGATTCCGCTGGCGTCGAGCACAGCAATCTGCTCACCGACAAGGCAACCGACCCCGACCACATCTTGGCACTCATTGCCAATGTGTATGCTACTCCCGAGATACCGGGCACGATTTACTGCAACGAAACCAACAAAACCGGTAAAATCAACTACGATTATCATGCATCTCAAACCGAGCGCATCACATCGTCAACCCCGACAAAATATTTGGACTGGTTGAAGAGCTACTACAAGCCCATCTCCGCGCCAAGCGAGAATGGAAAAACGGTGCTTTTTGTCGAGATCAAGCCCACATTCCACGCCAAGGGAGGCAGGTGGCAAGGCGTCGATATCAAATCCAACCGCGACTTTGTGAAATATTGCTACAAGTCGGTGCAGCTGCTCTCGTCACACATGCGTGTGAACGATACCAACAACCCTGGCTACATGTTTGTCGTCGACAACATCACTACCAATCGTTTCTTCTTCATCTCCAAGGGTCGCGCTCGTGCCGACGCGGGCGACTACCCCTTGTGGACGAGTTTCGAGCAAGTCAGCCCCACAACTGGATCGGGCGCCACGGTCACGACAGGTCTTGCCGATAGCTTGAAAAACGGGAGCGTCTACAAGGCCATACACTCTTGCGGCTCGGTGCCTATCATAGAACAAGGTCATGAATTCACCATCACTGGCAATAGCGAGCTCAATGCCTTCTCCAACCTCACACTCTACATGCCCGACAAGAGACTGGGGCAAGACACCTATTACAGCAACTACAACCCAACTTACGCTCCCCGCACGTTTCTCTACTTGTGCACCCTCGACGCCGATGTGAAGCCCAGCGAAAACCACGATGGCTATTTCACTATCAGTCTGAAGTGGAGCACCAACTTCAACACCGCCAAGATAGGTGCTCAGGCCGAGGAGCAATTCTATGTGTATGTCGTGAACGACGACGGCACCTACACCCCGTTGCACAAGAGTGATGCCACCATGCAGACTCCCACACAGTCGAGGACCCACACCTACGAGGTGCCACAAGAGGCCGACTCGCGCATCATACGTTACATCGTGGCTGCCAACCCCATCGAGAAAAGCGGCAACGTTGTGAACGCCTCCTCCATCTTCATCTATTCCAACGTCGACCAGGTGCAGATACCGGGCAGGCAGGCTTTTTTCAGCCAGGCGTCGGAATATCTCAGCCGTTTCGACATCTCGAGCCAGCTCAATGTGTACAAAAACACGATTTCGATTAAGCCCAACACACAAGGCGACTATGAGAAAATCGAAACCACGCAAGCCTACTCGATGATGCGCAGGCACACCGATGCCGATGGCAATGTACAAGAAATTGCCATCGCCAACCTCAAATTCAACAAGGCTGAGAATGGCACCTATAGCTATACACTCAAGTACAATGCCGATGCGCAAAACACCGACGTGAAATATGACGACAACGCACCATCGACTGCTGAAGACATATCTGGCACTTTGACCTCAAATGACGGCGTCATCTATTTCTACGACTACTTCAACGCGAGCACCGCAAGCAACGACCAGCCAAGCCAGTACAATTATGTGCTCCAACTGGATGGGGTGCAGACGAGCAACAGTGGCACCGTACCTGTCTACAAGACCACAGCATCAAGCCACTTGGTGAGTGTGACCAAAGACCAAGTTGCGGGCGACATCAACCGTGGCCTCGACGCGACCGAGGGAGGCCTGGCTGTAGACTTCAAGGGCTACATCGATGCCGACCACCATATCAAGCGCTACGACGTGTATCGCCTCGATAGTGATCCTGTAATAGTGGGCAACGCCCAGTGCGAGAATGGCTACATCACCCTCATCAAGGGCAACCGGCAAATAGGCGACCCGCAGCAGCCTGGTCTTGAGGGCTACACCTTCTCACTGCCCGACGAGTTGAGCAGCAGCCAGTCGACGCCAGCAATCTACGTGCCTGTCATCACCACAAATGTGACCTTTGCCGGTGCAACAGTAACCAACACCTATGGATGCTCGCGCACAGCTGTCGATGCCCCCAACCTGGTGTTGAAGGTCGACGACCTGCTTGTTTCGGCCAGCAAATGGGTCGATGCCAATGGCCACAAGCGCTGTGGCTACGGTGCCACTGTCCACCTCACTCCCACACTGCCAGAGACCACAGCCCCCTATGCCTATTACTACCGCGTGTGGCGCTTGGCCGACGACGGCGAGACTCAGCTCAACAGCCTGCCGAGCAGCAGGAACACAGGCTGGGAAAACGATTACGAAGACATCAAGCCGTTCTATCCAGGCAATACCGAAATCCAGGTAAAGGACGTGTATGTTGCCAACATGCCCAACGCTGACGAGTCCAGGATAGTGACTTACATTGCCCGCCTCTACAGCACCGACCAAGCCCAATCTCACCCCGCGGTACCGCGCAAGGCGGCTTCGGCAAGTGGCACAGCCACAGGGTACTACTACATCACCGAGAAGCGCATCGATGTGGACTATAGCAGTCCTGCTGTGGCAACAGGCATCGACGGCATAACCACCGCACAAGCCACTCCCGTGAGCGAGGTGTACTACAACGTGATGGGCATAGCCTCGACCCGGCCGCACCCGGGCATGAATGTGGTGGTTACCACCCTGAGCGACGGCAGCCGCCTCACCACCAAGATGATGAAGTGATTCTCTTCTCGTGTCACCACAACGGCTTCACCGGGCTACCTCACCCGATGGAGCCGTTTTTTTTCTTCCTGTAGGCTGTGTGTCTCTTCGTGCTGCATGTTTTGTTTCTTTTACAATTTTTAAATGTTGTTTTTTGCGCTATTCATCAATTAATTATTACTTTCGTAAAATTTTACTTATTTTTAAAAACCATATTCTCGACATTTTATGAAGAGTCTCAAGAAAATCATCGGTGCATGCCTCATGCTGGTAGCCACGCTGCCGCTCATGCAAGCCGAGCACCTTGTGGTGCTTGCAGTCAACGACACACACAGCCAGATAGACCCTGCAGCCGACGGCAAGGGGGGTATCTTGCGTCGTCGTGCTATATATGACAATGAGCGCCGTGCTCATAAAAACGTGCTCGTGGTGCATGCCGGCGATGCCGTGCAGGGTACCAACTATTTCTCGCTCTATGGCGGTGCAGTAGAGTATGCGGCCATCGACAGTCTGGGCTACGACATGATCATCATGGGCAATCACGAGCTCGACAACGGCATCGACTCGCTGGCTCACTACTACAACCACGTGAAGGCTGTCAAGCTCAGTGCCAACTACGACTTGAGCGCATCGCCGCTCAAGGGGTTTGTGCCCTACAGCGTGAGGGCCTATGGCGACAAGCGTGTAGCTTTCTTCGGCATCAATGTCAACCCCGCAGGCATGGTTTCACAGGGCCACTACAATGGCCTGCGCTTTCTTGAACCCATGCAGGTTGCCGATGCCACGGCACGATATCTCAAGCAGGTGCAGAAGGTAGACTATGTGGTCATGATTTCACACATCGGTTACGACTCGATGGAGCCCTCCGAGCCCAACGACTCAATCGTGGCTGCAACGAGTCATTATATCGATTTTATCATTGGCGGCCACTCCCACAGCGTCATTGCTCCAGGCTCTAAGCAGTCGCTTGTGCACAATGCCGACGGCAAAATTGTCGTAATCGGGCAAAATGGCAAGTCGGGAAAGCTGGTGGGCAAGTACGATCTCGACCTTGAAACCGGCAAGGTGACCTACAGCCACATCACTGTCGACAACACTTGGGACCGCGCAGCCCAGGCTTACCCGGCATTCCAGTCCTGGCTCGCCCGCTACAAGGCTGGTGTCGACTCGCTCGAGAACAATCCTGTGGCCACGTCGGCCCGCTACATGCCCAATAGCAGCTGGGCAGCGCAAAACTGGCTTGCCGATGCCGTCGATGCCGTCATTGCAAAACTCTACAAGGGCGGCAAGAAAGTGGACTTGTGTATCATGAACAAGGGCGGCATACGTCTCGACATGCCTAAGGGCACTGTCACCGAGGGTCTGCTTCAATCGATGTTCCCGTTCGACAACCGCTTCATGGTGCTTGAGGTCTCGGGTCAGGACTTGCTCGATGCGTTCAAGACGATGGCCTATCGTGGCGGCGATGTGGTGAGCCGCAACGTGAAGGTGATCTACGACAAGAATTGCAACATCGTCTCGGCTCGCATCAATGGCAAGACTGTGAAACCTGCAGCCCGCTACTTGCTGGCCACCATCGATTTCCTTTACAATGGCGGCGACTACATGACGTCGTTGAAAAACGGCAAGGTCCTTTACAAGGATGACCAGCGCTATGGCCGCCACATGCTCGACTATGTGAAAAGCCTGAGCCAGCAGGGCAAGACCATCGATGCAAGCGACGAGCCGCGCTTTCGGCAGAGATAACTAAACAATAATAACTATTGATAATGACAATTTCAAAGAAATTTCTCTTGATTCTTGTGGCGCTGCTCGCAGTCACGACTGCAGCCAGCGCCAAGCGCCAACCGGCGATTTTCAACAAGGTCGACAAGCGTGCGATGAACGCATGGGTCGACAAGCAATTCAACGCCATGACCCCCGACGAGCGCATTACGCAGCTCTTTGTCATGGCGGTCGACCCTCGCAACACCGTTGCCAGCGAGACTGTGAAGAAACTGGTGAGTGAGTTCCGTGTGGGAGGCCTCATTTTCAACGAGAGCGACATCGTGTCGCAGGCCAAGATCACCAACTATGCCCAGTCGCTGGCCAAGGTGCCGTTGCTCATCACCCTCGACGCCGAGTGGGGCCCCTCGATGCGCCTGGAGGATGCGCCCAAGTTTCCCCGCAATCTTTATTTGGGTGCAATAAGCGACGATGCCATGTTCTACAACTATGGCCGGGAGGTTGCACGCGAGCTCAAGCGACTGGGGGTGAATGTTGACTTTGCCCCGGTGCTTGACGTTATCGACCGGCCGGGCACCGTGGTGGGTGCGCGTTCCTATGGCTCCGACCCCGAGTTGGTGTCGCGCCATGGCATTGCCTTTGCCCGCGGCCTTGAAGATGGCGGCATCCTCTCGGTGGGCAAGCATTTCCCTGGCCACGGCTCAACAACGGCCGATTCACACAAGACTTTGCCAACAGTTGACAAATCGCTCAAGGAACTCGAACTCTTTGATTTTGTCCCATTCAAGCGCTATATCGATGCCGGCTTGGGTGGCATGCTCACCGCTCATCTCTATATTCCTGCAATAAGCCGCGAGCGCAAGCCTGGCACCATGTCGCCTCGTTATGTGACCGACTTGCTGCAGAAGAAAATGGGCTTCGACGGCCTCATTTTCACCGATGCTCTCGGCATGGAGGGGGCCAAAGCCGTTGGTGGCAGCGTGTGTGTGGGCGCTCTGCTTGCCGGCAACGACGTGCTGCTCATGCCCGACGAGGTGCCTGGCCAGCTTGCAGCCATCAAGGCTGCGATAGCAAGCGGCAAGCTCAAGCAGAAGCTCATCGACGAGCGTTGCAAGAAAATGTTGCGCTTCAAGTATGCCCTGGGCTTGTACAACCAGCCTAAGGTCGACATCGACAATATTGTGGCCGACGTTAACGACCCGTGTGCCGCTGTGTTGAAGCGCCAGCTCGCTGCAGCCAGTATCACCGTGGTGCGCGATGCACAAAGCATCCTGCCGGTCAAGGGCCTGCAGAACCGTCGCATTGCTGTGGTCACGATGGGCAATGAAAACGACTTGCAGTCGATGTTCCAGCGCCGTTGTGCCAATTATGCCCAGTGCACGCCATTCAACTTCAACCTTGGTGGCGATATCAAGGCCCTTGCCGATCAGGTTAAGGCATCGGGCTCCAATGTGCTTATCCTCTCGGTGGCCAGCAGCGACTATGTTGCTGCTGCACGCTATCTTGCCAGCCACTTTGCCGACCATCTTCACAAGGTGATTGTGGCTGTCATGAGCGACCCGCAGCGCCTCGACGAGGTGGGTGCCTTGCTCGACGACAGCTATGTGAGCGCAGCTGTGCTGGCCTACGATAACTCTACAGTGAGCGAGGACTACCTGGCCCAGACTATCTTTGGCGGCAATGCCGCCCGTGGGCTGCTCCCCGTCAATGTGAAGACTGGCAAGCCCGATGGCGGCCTCAAGGCAGGCACCGGCATCAAGTATGATGCTTGCCGCCTGGGCTATACTATACCTGCCGAGGTGGGCTTCAAGCCCAGCCTCACGGCCCTTGTCGACTCGGTGTGCCGCTACGGTGTGCAACAGCATGCTTTCTCGGGCTGCGAGGTCGTGGTGGCCCGCCATGGCAAAATCGTGTTTAACCGCGCCTACGGTGAGATTGACTACGACAGCGGTATTCCCGTCACCGAGAATACCCTCTTTGGCCTGGCTTCGGTATCTAAGGCTACAGGTACATTGAGCGGAGTGATGAAATGCTACGATGAGGGCAAGTTCCAGCTCGACGACAAGGTGAGCACTGTCATTCCCGGCATGCGCAACACCGACGAGAAAGACATCACCTTCCGCGAGATGCTCTATCACGAGTCGGGCCTGCCACCCGAGCTGAGCATGTGGTACATGATGTTTGACCCTAAGACCTATACCGGGCCGCTCTTCACGTCCACGCCCAACCAGTACAACACCATCAAGTTTATGAACAATGCCTATGGCAACAAGTTTGCCAAGCTGCGCACCGACATTCTCTCGACGGTAAAAACCGACAAGTTCAACTGGCCCATTGCTGCAGGCTTGTGGGGCGGCCAGGTGACTTACGACTCAATCATGAATCGCATCTATCACCAGCAGCTGCACGAGAAGCGATATGTGTACAGCGACTTGAACTTTGCCCTGCTGGGCAATGCCGTGCAAAACATGTCGGGCATGCCGCTCAACTATTTTGTAGAAAACAATTTCTTTGCACCGTTGGGTGCCTATCACACCCTGTATCGCCCGTTGAGCAGGTTCGCGGGCTCGCAGATTGCCTATACCGAGTATGACCCCTTCTTGCGTCACCAGCACGTGCACGGCTATGTGCACGACGAGCTGGCAGCATTCTCGGGCGGTGTGCAGGGCAACGCTGGCCTCTTCTCCAATGCCAACGACCTGTGCAAGCTGTTGCAGATGTGGCTCAACGGTGGCACCTATGGCGGGCAGCGATTCTTGAAGGCGTCTACCGTCGAAACCTTTACGACCGAGAAAAGCACCAAGTCGCATCGCGGTTTGGGATTTGACAAGCCCCAGCCCGACAACCTGCGGGCTTCGAGCACCTGCGACGAGGCTCCGGCCGAGGTCTATGGTCACACAGGTTTCACTGGCACGTGCTTCTGGGTTGACCCCAAAAACGACATGATCTACATCTTCTTGAGCAACCGGGTGAACCCCACTCGCAACAATCCCGCCTTCACAAGAGTGAGTGCACGCAGTCACATTCAGTCGATTCTCTACAAGTCGATTGTGAAGTAAAGATGGAGTCGAAGTGATATAATTTTTTCCCCTTAATTATGACGGCGACGGCTGGAACAGAATAGCGTGTTCCAGCCGTCGCCTCATTTTGTTGCTGTTGCCCCCATGGGCAACCTGTGGGTTTATTTCATGAGCTCTTCAACTTTGGCCTTGAGGGCCTCGCCTTGCAGCCCGCGCGACACCACCTTGCCCTGTGGGTCGAAGATGATGATGTGCGGTATCCCGTTGATGCCATAGATGTCGGTAGGCTCGGTGAGCTTGTGGGTGCCAATGATCACGGGCCAGGGAATTTGCATGGCCGCGACGGCCTTGTGTGTGTCGGCAGGCTTGTCCCACACAGCTACTCCCAGGAAGTTCATGCCCTTGCCGTTGTACTGGTTGTAGTATTGCTTGATTTTTGGTATCTCCCTGCGGCAGGGACCGCACCAGCTTGCCCAGAAGTCTACAAGCGTGTAGGAGCCTTTACCCACATAGTCGCTCAGCTTGTACTCTTTGCCATCCTCGCCTTTTACCGTGAAGTCGGTAAACATCTTGCCTTCGGCTGTTGCATTGGCCGCCTTTGCATTGTCGATGGCTTTCTTGAAGCGCGTCATGCTCTTGTAGCTTGCCGGCACCGTTGCCATGGCCGAGTCGAGCTGCTCAAGCGCAAAGTCCTTTTCCATGATATAGTTGTAGAAAGCCCAGGGGCCTATGCCATTGTCGCGGTTTTCCTCGTAGAGGTGGTGACAGGCTGCAGCATATTGCTCTTCGGTCTCGATGTTTTTGGTTGCTTCGTCCCATTTGTTCAACTTGACATTCAGGGCTGTGCCGGTTGCAATGCCGTTTTGCCAGTCGACGACAATATTGCCGTCTTCAACGATGAGACCGCACTTGCGGCCTCCTGCCGAGATGCGAGCAAAGTAGGAGTTGTCGACTGTGCCTCTGAAGATTGCCCTCTTGCCTTTCACAACAGTAGAATCGACGTCGATGCCGGTGTCATAGTTCGTAATGTAGGCCTTCTGCCCGTTGAGCGAGGCATCGGCAAAGTTCACTGTAATCGTATAGTTGCCAGCCACGGCGCTTAGCGCCGCAAGCGTGACCGATAGTGTGGTTGCAATTTTCTTCATTTGTCTGTTTTGTTTATTAAGTCGTGACGCAAAAGTAAGAATTTTTTGTGGCTGTTGTTGCAATCGACTTGCAATATAGTGTTATTTAACAATGCGGATGGGCCTTTTTCCCTCTGTGATGATGGTCGCTTCAGATTATGAAACATTTTTTTGCCTACGAATTCACATTTTTTGCTGTATAATAATTGGAATTGTCATTTTTTTTTGCCAATATTTGTGATAGTAAATTTGCATTCGTACAATTATGGAGTCAAAAGAAGTGAAAAACCGGTTTATGGCCACGATCTATGGCCAGGCCATAGGCGATGCCCTGGGTGTGGGCACCGAGTTTATGAGTAAAGAAGAAGTCCAGAGGGCTTATCCCGACGGGCTCACTCGTTACGACCAAATCAAGGGTTACCACTCGTCGAAGATTGCCAAGGGTGATTGGAGCGACGACACAGACATGATGCTTTGCATTGCCAAGGCCATCATCGAAGATGGCGGTCAAGTCAACGAGAAGACAATCGCCCGCAAGTTTCTTGACTGGGCCGACAGTCCCCGTGCCCACGACATTGGCAACCTCACTTCGCGCATCGTCTATAGCAATGGTTTCCTCGACCATCCATCTACCATTGCTCGCGAAACGTGGGAGGAGGGCGGACGTGTCAACGCCCCCAATGGCGGCCTGATGCGCACCGCCGTGATAGGCCTTCTCAAGGACAACGTGAAGGCCAATGCCGAGACTGCTTGCCGTGTCACTCACTACGACCCGCGTTGTGTGGGCTCGTGCGTGATCACGAGCGAGATTATCAACAGTCTTGTGTGGCACAACAAGGCCTTGACCAAGGACGACATCATTTCTATTGCCCGAAAATATGATAAGCGCATTGTCGACTATGTGAAACTGGCCACGCATCTCGATATTGCCGATCTGCAGCTTGGTGTGCTTGGCGGCAGCGGTTACACGCTCAAGTGCCTCTCGGTGGTGCTGTGGTGCTACTTCCATGTCGAGTATTTCGACCGCGGGCTCATGGCAGTGGTCAACGAGGGTGGCGATGCCGACACCAATGCAGCCCCGGCCTGTGCTGTGATGGGGGCTAAATTCGGGTTGGACGGTATCCCCGAGTACTACATACAAAACTTGCTGAACAAAGACAAATTTGACAGGATAGCCGAGGCTCTGTGGCAGGTGGTGAACCAGTGACCGAGCCGCATGCTCCTGGGTTGAGCCATGCCGGCACGACAGTGCCTCGTGTTGCCTTAATATATTGACATGAGAATTAAGGAATGACTTGCAGCGGCAGGTCATTCCTTAATTCATTGTTGGTCGATCGAGTGCCCTAAACTGGTGGTGCTTATCGGCGAGGCAGCACCTTGATGGTGAGTTTGGAATAGGCTCGGTCGCATTTCTGCTTTGCCTGCTCGACATCGCTGGCGGTGGCCAGAATCACCCCCATGCGGCGGTGCCCCGAGATTTCGGGCTTGCCGAAAATGCGTATCTGCACTCCAGGTTCCTCAAGTGCCTTGTCGACATCGCCTATTTCTAATCGATTGGTATCGCCCTCTACGACGATGGCTTTGCTTGCCGATGGACCGTAGAACTTGATTTCGGGTACCGGCAGCCCCATCAGTGCGCGAGCATGCAATGCAAACTCGCTCATGTCTTGTGAAATCATGGTGACCATGCCGGTGTCGTGCGGGCGTGGCGAAACCTCGCTGAAGATGACATCGTCTCCCTTGACAAACATTTCCACGCCAAATATACCGTAGCCGCCCAATGCATCGGTTACTTTGCGGGCTATCTCATGTGCTTGGCTCAGCGCACTGTCGCTCATGTGTTGAGGCTGCCATGAGTAGCGGTAGTCGCCGTCGACCTGGATGTGTCCCACAGGCTGGCAAAACTGGGTGCCTGCCACGTTGCGCACCGTGAGCATGGTTATCTCGTAGTCGAAGTCGACAAAGCCCTCTACAATCACGCGTCCGGCGCCGGCACGGCCGCCTTCTTGGGAAATGTGCCAAGCCTTGTCGATGTCGGCCTGGCTCTTGATGGTGCTTTGGCCATGTCCCGATGAGCTCATGATGGGCTTCACCACACAAGGAATGCCTATCGATTTCACAGCCTCGCGAAATTCCTCCTCGGTTGAAGCAAACTTGTAGGGTGATGTTTTCACGCCAAGTTTCTCGGCTGCCAGACGACGTATGCCCTCACGGTTCATGGTGAGCAAGGTGGCATAGGCTGTGGGTGTCACATTGTAGCCTTCTTTTTCCAGCTCTACAAGCGTGGGGGTTGCGATGGCCTCGACCTCGGGAATGATGTGGTCGGGTTTCTCTTCTTCGATTACTTGACGCAGGGCAGTGCCGTCGAGCATGTTGAGCACGCGGCTTTTTTCGGCCACATGCATGGCCGGTGCTCCGGCATAGCGGTCGCATGCCACTACTTCCACTCCCAGGCGTTGGAGCTCGATGCACACTTCTTTACCCAGCTCTCCGCTGCCAAGCAGCAATGCTTTGGTACCTATTTCGGTCCCGATGGTTCCAATTTTTGTCATTGTTGATGATAGTTAACGCATTTTTGGTTTACAAAGTTACATTTTGTTGATGTAAATGGCAATTATCCATTCCATAATTTGTGGAGTCGTGTTTTGATAACTCGATAATAATGAGTAAATTTGCAGTCTGTAAGGAAGTTATCATTTTATAATGAGGAAATTATGCATTTTAGTGTCGGTCATGGCTTTGATGGCTGCCCCCTGCCGTGTCGTGGGGCAGGCCAGGGGCGTGGCTGCCGGTGCCGACAACGTTGACGATGGCATGGACGAGTGGCTGCGCATGCCTGTGAGGCGCTTGCATCCTGAGCGCGCAGCAACAGGGGAGCGCACCAAGAAGAACAACAGCGACAAGAAACAGTACAAGTACAATGGCCACCGCTATGTGCCACAGAAGTCGGCCGAGCAACGGGCTGCCGATGCCCGCGAAAAGGCCCATCTCGACTCATTGCTGGCTATCGACTACACGTTGCCTGACTACTCAAGTCTCTTCCCCACGCGTTTGACATGGAAAGACGAGCCGGTGAAGGAGTCGCGTGAGCAGCTCATCTCTTCATTCAACAGCACCGACCTGGACGGAGAAACGCGATATGTGCCCAAGGATGTGACGTTGGGCAATGACACCAATGCCCTGTTCTTTTATTTTGATGTGAAAAACAGGCGTCCTCAGTCTTTGCGGCTGCGGGCGCAGTACTATGCCGACGACCCGCTTGGCATCGAGAAACTGAAATTTGTGATCGACGGTTTCGACTATTATTTCACTCCAAGTGCTGTGAAAAAGGGTTCCGACGCCTACAATCGCTACTGGGAAAATTTTGACATCTGCCTTTCGAGTCGTGACAAGGACCTGGTCTATGCCTTGGCCCATTGCTCGTGGGCACGCGTGACCTATATAGGCGACCGAGGTTTCAATCATGTGAAAATTCTCTCCAAGGAGCAAATCAAGGATTTCTACAACACCTTGCAGCTCTACCGCGTCATGGGCGGCAAGTTATGAGGAAACACGTTATCCCTTTTTCTACTCGTTGTTAGGAACTGTGCTCTGCAACATGCTGTGTTGGTAGAAGAGTTATCTGTGTTTTTTTTGATTACAAGAAATAAAAAAGGCAGCAGGCCATTGTGGCTTGCTGCCTTTTGTAAACTTTAACAACAAAATTAACTTGATGTTTTCTTTAGATTGTTGATTGCGTTAAACAAGAGTTACATCAACATCCTTCGCAGCCTCGTTCACATTCACTTTGCCTTCACGGGCAAGCCAGCCGATAGCTGCGTAAACTTCTTTTTCTTTAAGCTTTGTGGCCTTCTTAAGACCCTTTACGTCAAGCGTGCCCTCGGCAGCATCCAATGCTTTCCACACGGCACCGGCCCAAAGTCCAATAGTTTCTACGTTCATAATTCCAATTAATTAATTTATAAAACACTTTGTTTCTTTAAACGTCGCAAAGTTAGACTAAATGATATCAAAAAACAAACTTTTTTGTAAATTTTCTATAAAATCAACCTTGCTTTGAACAAAGATGCGCGTTAAATAAAGTTAAATAGCGAAGCATAATATTTTGATTACTAATGTGTTGCAGAAAATCATTATTTTGTTTTTCAATTTCTCGCGCGCGTGCGCGCGCGAGAAATAAGCCGGTTTCCCTTGCGCGCGCACGCGCGCGCGAGAAACGACATGATTCCGTATTCGCGGTATGACGTCGGACGGGAGAGAGATTTGCCAGGGTGCTTTTTCCCTCTTACGACTCTTTCACCGTGCAATACAGTCTTAAAAATATAACTCATGTGTACCTGTATAAGTTATCTTTTTGTAACTTTGCCTGCGTGAAAGGGCTGATAGTAAAAAATACCGGTAGCTGGTATATCGTTCGCACTGCATCGGGCGAGGAAATACCCTGCAAAATCAAGGGCACGTTCCGGCTCAAGGGCTTTAGGTGTACCAATCCTGTGGCGGTGGGTGATCATGTTGAGATCGACCGCCGCCCCGACAATACGGCTTTTATTACAAAAATAGATGAGCGCAAGAACTACATCATTAGGCGTGCAAGCAACCTTTCCAAGGAGTTCCAGATTCTTGCAGCCAACCTTGACTTGGCTGTGCTTGTCGTGACGCTGGTCAATCCAGAGACCAGCACCACCTTTATCGACCGTTTCCTGGCCACAGCCGAGGCCTACAATGTAGATACACTTATTGCCATCAACAAGATTGATTTGCTCGTTGATGACGACAGCCGTGCCCTGCTTGAGGCCGTGGCCTACTTGTATGCCTCGATTGGCTACGATGTGATAAAGATGTCGACCGTCACTGGTGAGGGCTTGCAGGAGCTTGCCCGGGCTCTCACAGGCAAAATGTCGCTCTTGAGCGGGAACAGCGGCGTGGGAAAGAGCTCGATCATCAACAAGCTGGTGCCTGGCGCAAGGCTCAGGGTGGGCACGATAAGCGATGTGCACCACACGGGCATGCACACCACCACCTTCAGCGAGATGCTTGACCTGCCTGCCGGCGGTGCCATCATCGACACCCCTGGCGTGAAGGGCTTTGGTACCATCGACTTTGAGAAGGGAGAAGTGGCCCACTATTTTCCCGAAATTTTCAAAATGTCGTCGCAGTGCAGATACAACAATTGCACCCACACCCATGAGCCTGGCTGTGCCGTGCTCGAGGCAGTGAGCGACCACCGCATTGCCCAGTCGCGCTATGCCAGCTATCTGAGTATAATCGACGACAGCACCGAGGGCAAGTACCGCAAGCCTTACTGAGCCCTGGGGGCGCTACATGATGAGCATGAGCAGTGGTATGGGGATGTGCCCGTCGGTCGTGCACACGATGTCGCTCGAGTAGGTGCTGCGCCCTTGGTACACATGCCCGTTGCAGTAGGTGTAAACGATGTCACTTGAGTAGGTGCTGCGCCCGCGGTAGAGGTAGCGCCCGTCCCAAGTGCACACGATGTCGCTTGAGTAGGTGCTGTTGCCACGGTACACGTAGCGCAGGTCCCAAGTGCACACGATGTCGCTCGAGTAGGTGCTGCGCCCGTGATACACATGCCCCCTGTAGTAGGTGTAGAGGATGTCGCTCGAGTAGGTGCTGCGCCCGCGGTAGAGGTAGCGCCCGTCGTAGGTGTAGAGAATATCGCTCGAGTAGGTGCTGTTGCCACGGTAGATATAGGCGGCTTGTGCAAGGCTGCAAGTGGTGAGCAACAATACTGCCACTGCCACCATTTTTGCTATGTCTGAAATATGTTTCATTGCCTCTTGAGTATATTTGGAGTTTGTTTTTTGCTTTGCATCGGCAATGGGGGAGAGGTGGGTGCCTCGTCACAAGCTGCTTGCAGCCGCTTGCGATTATTATCACACTGTTGTTGTGCGCTCTGCGCTCCCGACCACTGTGTGCTTTGTACAAATGTAAACAAAATTTCCCGATCTGTGTTCGGCGGCCAGCAGTTTGTGACAGCGTGCTGTCTTTTTTTTCAGCATTAATTTTATGTGGTGTTAAGATAATTTAGTGAAAAATCGTTACATTTGCATTTGCCAAATGGATGCACAGACCGACATACAGCAGATGATGGGTACCTTTGAATACTTTCTCGAGATCTTGGCGACCCTGTTTTATGCAATAAGTGGCGTGAGACTTGCTGCCGTCAAGAAGTTTGACTGGTTTGGAGCCTATACCATAGGATTTGTCACAGCCATAGGCGGCGGCACTATACGAGATGTTTTCTTGAAGTGCAATCCTTTCTGGATGCTCGACCCGTGGTATGCCATCGCCACCATTGTGGGGCTTGTGATGGTGATTGTGCTGAAAAAATACCTGGTGCGCATCGAGGGCACTTTCTACATCTTCGATGCCATAGGGTTGGGTCTCTTTGTCGATGTGGGCATCTACAAGACTTTGCTCATGGGCTTCCCCATGTGGGTGGCCATCATCATGGGCACGATCACGGGCGCCTTTGGCGGCGTGCTGCGCGACATCTTTATCAACGAGGAGCCTCTTGTGTTCCGCAAGGAGATATATGCCACAGCGTGCATCGCGGGGGGCTTGGTCTACTGGGGGTGCTTGATGGCGGGCGCGTCGGCAACAGTGCAGCAGGTTGCATGCGGCCTGTTTATTATCGTTCTGCGTTTTCTTGCTGTTAAGCACAACTGGAGCTTCCCGATATTGAAAAATTGAAAACAAAAGTCACACAATTATCTCAGCGTCACATGAAAATAGATAAAGCCGAAACTCATAAAACCTTCATCCAGCTCCTTAAGTATGGTGTGATAGGCCTTAGCAACACTTTTATTACCTGGATTGCCTTTTTTGTATTAAACTCGCTGCTGGGTGTGCCCTACATGCTGAGCAATGCGGTGGGCTATGTTCTGGGCGTGGTCAACAGCTTCATCTGGAATCGCACCTGGGTGTTCAAGGCCAAGAGCGACATCAAGCGCGAGGCGGTGCTGTTTGTCGTGGGATTCTTGTTGTGCTACGGGTTGCAGTCGATCGTGAGTGTCATCATGCTCGAGGGCTTCGACATGAAGCATTTCACATTGAGCTGGATACCCAAGGCAGGGCAGAATATCACCATGCTCGTGGCCATGGTATTCTACACGCTTGCCAATTACATTTACAATCGCTGTGTGACTTTTAAGGAGAAATGATGCTTTGGGCACTTGCAAGTGCCCATGCCACCTCAATAGGGCTTCCCCATCTCGTGCAGCTCCTCGGGCATCGTGGTGATGCACTCCAGGCAGTGTGGCTGCACAATGTAGGTGTTCTCGATGCCCACAGCGCCTATTCCTGGCAACACATATTTTGGCTCGATGGCAATGACTTGCCCGGTGTGCAGCACGTCGCGGCTGCGAGGGGCAAGCACGGGGGCTTCGTTGGTCTCCAGGCCTATGCCATGGCCCACAAAGCCGGCATGCTGCCTGTGCCCCATGAAGTAGTCGGCCAGCCCGGCCTCTTGGGTCATCTCAAGGGCAGTGGCATAGAGCTCGCGTGCTTCCACGCCGTGGCGCCCCTCACGGGCCAGCCGGTGGTTGATGTCGACCGACAGCTGGTGAGCCTTCTTGGCGATGTCGGGCACATTGCCCACTGCATAGGTGCGGGTCATGTCGGTCATGTAGCCGCCATAGTTCATGCCCATGTCGACCATGATGGTGGTGTGTAGCTTGATGATGGAGCCGTTGGCTCCCACAGGTTGCGACAGATTGATGCCGGCTCCTCCCATGGCAAAGTCGTAGGGGCTGGGCTCGTCGGCATTGTCGCCCGCGAGCAGACTGCCCATAAACATCTCCATGGCATCGCCGTGGCATCGCACGAGGCCTGTACTACCTGCCAGCCTGGCCTGGCGCTCAATTTCTATTTCCAGCTCAAGGTCGGTCATGCCGCTGCGGTAGAGTGTGGGCACCTGCTTGTACACACTCACGTGGCGGCGGGCGCTCTCTCGCAGCAGTTGCTGCTCCATGCCCGACTTCACCGCGCGCAGCTGTCGCATTGCCGCGCTGCCGTCTACTGCCTCGGCGCTGTCAAACGCACGCCTCAACCGTGCCCATTGTGCTTGTGGCATGGTGTCGGCCATCATGGCCAACTTGTGCGGCAACCGCTCGAGGTGACCAGGTATGAGCTCGGGCTTGTGCACATAGGTCACGCAGGGCTCGTTCTCGTAGCCCAGGGGCCGTCGCACATAGTAGTGCACCTGCCCCTGGGCGGTGATGTAGGTGAAGCCATTAAACACCCGCCCGCTCGTGTAGTAGAGGTCGATGTTGTCGGCAAGCAAGGCAGCATCGGCCCCCATGTGTGTCAGTGCTTGTGCAATGGCGTCGATGCGCGATGCTATCTCCTGCTCCCAGCCAGCAGGCACAAAATGCTCGGTGTGTGTGTTAGACATGTGTTGTTCTTTTTTTTATTTAGATGGAGTGACAATGATTCCTATGTTGCTAAGGCCTGCAATCACCGGGCAATCTTTCATGCCTGGCCAGGCCACTATGCGCTTCATCTGCCAGGGCCTCACTCGGCGTGCTATCAAGGCGCTGCTCTGGTAGTAGACCCCGAAGCCGCTTCCCTGGAAATTGCCATATCGGTCGGTGATGGTGTATTCAACACGGTTTCTCATCACCTTGCCGCAGGTGTCGATAATGTCGACAGTGAGTATGAGCTTGTCATACTTGTACATGTCGGTGTTGCGCACGGCAAGGGTCACGTCGTAGGTGCCTGTTGAGTCGCCGCATTGCGGTGTGAAATAGATGGGAGCGCCGGTTGCCCACCCGTGGTCGGGCAGGTCACGGAAGTCGCTATAAGAAGTATGCTCGGGTGAGCAACCACCTAAGCATACTACTACTATTGCGATAGCGACGAGCAGCACTCCTGCCCAGGGCCCACAATCATTCTTTGTTTTCCTGGTTGGCTTTGGGAGCATTGTTGTTGTTGCTGCTGTTGTTGTTTTCTTTGGGGACGTTGCCCTTGGGCTTGCGGTCGTTGTTGCGCTGCCACCGGTGTTGTTGCCCAGGGCGTTTCTCGCCTTGCTGCTGGGGCTTGCTGCCTGCATGTTGCTGGGGCTTGCTGTTGCCCTCCTTGCCGGGCTTGCCGCTGCCCTCCTTGCCAGGCTTGCCGCTGCCCTTGCCGGCGCTTTGCCGGCCACCAGCTTTGCCCTTGGCCTCTTTGGCGCCCTTGCCTGCGCCTTTGCCTTTCGGCTTTTTCTTTTTGTCGAAGCGGTTGATGGCATCCTGGCCCAGGATGTCGCCAAAGGCCTTGCGCTCGGCCTTCTGTGCCTCGCCTTCGGGGTTGAGTTGCTCGGGCTTGACGCCGTTCTTGTTGAGGGCTATCACCTCAAAGGCGCGGTCGGCCTTGATGGTCACCAGGTTGGCTGGTGTCGACTTGTCGGTCGAGTAGGTGATCTCGCGCTTAAACAGGTCGGCCTTAAACTGGTAGTAGGTGTTGTCCTTGGTTTCCAGCCGGGCGTCTTTGGGTGGCATTTTCCTGGAGGCCTCGACATAGCCGTCGACCTCAAAGTTGATGCAGCACTTGAGCTTGGCGCACTGGCCAGCCAGCTTCTGGGGGTTGAGCGAGATGTCTTGGTAGCGTGCTGCACTGGTAGCGACCGACACAAAGTTGGTCATCCAGCTGGCACAGCACAGCGGGCGCCCGCAGGGCCCGATGCCGCCTATGCGGCCAGCCTCCTGGCGTGCCCCTATCTGCTTCATCTCGACGCGTATCTTGAACACGTCGGCCAGCACCTTGATGAGCTGGCGAAAGTCGACGCGCTCGTCGGCGATATAGTAGAATATGGCCTTGTTACCGTCGCCCTGGTACTCGACATCGCCTATCTTCATCTTTAGCTTGAGGTCGGCGGCAATCTTGCGCGAGCGTATCATCGTGTCGTTTTCCTTGGCCTTGGCTGCCTCAAAGCGCTCGAGGTCGGCAGGTTTGGCCACGCGGAATACACGCAGTATCTCATAGTCGGGCCTCAAGTTGGCCTTCTTCATCTGCAATTTCACAAGGCGCCCCATCATCGACACGCGCCCAATGTCGTGGCCGGGGTTGGCCTCCACGGCCACCATGTCGCCCACCTTGAGCGGCAGGTGAGCGCTGTTGCGGTAGAAGCCCTTGCGCGTGTTCTTGAAATGCACCTCCACGATGTCGTATTTGCTGTCCTCGCCAGGTATGTCGGCCAGGTAGTTGGTGCATTGCAAGTTGCAACGGGCGTCGCCATAGCAGCTCTCGCACGAGCAGTGGCTGCACGTGAGGCACTTCGATTCTTGCCCCTTGGCAGTCGCTGCCTTGCCCTCGATGCCGTGTTGCAACGCTTGTTGTCTGTCAGTTTCTTTTGTCATGTTCCTTATCCAGTGGTTCAAAAATGATAGTTGTAGTCAATACCCATTTTTTATTTAGCGAAGCTCACGGCACGTGTCTCACGTATCACGGTGATTCTCACTTGTCCTGGATAGGTCATCTCGTCTTGTATCTTTTGTGCTATCTCGTTGCTCAGTTTCTCGGTCTCGGCATCGCTTATCTTGTCGGCGCCCACAATCACGCGCAGCTCACGGCCGGCCTGTATGGCATAGGTCTTGATCACGCCGGGGTAGCTCAGGGCCAGGTGCTCAAGGTCGTTGAGGCGCTTGATGTAGGCTTCAACCACCTCGCGACGTGCACCGGGACGTGCACCCGAAATGGCGTCGCACACTTGCACGATGGGGGCATACATGCTTGTTGCCTCCTGCTCGTCGTGGTGAGCGCCTATGGCGTTGCATATGTCGGGCTTCTCCTTGTATTTCTCGGCCAGCTTCATGCCCAGTATTGCGTGTGGCAGCTCGGGCTCGTCGTCGGGCACCTTGCCTATGTCGTGCAGCAGGCCGGCGCGGCGTGCCTTCTTGGGGTTCAAGCCCAGCTCGCTGGCCATGATGGCGCACAGGTTGGCCGTCTCGCGCGAGTGCTGCAGCAGGTTCTGCCCATAGCTCGAGCGGTATTTCATCTTGCCTATGAGGCGTATCAGCTCGGGGTGCAGGCCGTGGATGCCCATATCGATGGCGGTGCGCTTGCCCGTCTCGATGATTTCGTCCTCTACCTGCTTCTTCACCTTGGCCACAACCTCCTCGATGCGGGCCGGGTGGATGCGGCCGTCGGCCACCAGCTGGTGCAGGGCCAGGCGGGCAATCTCGCGGCGCACGGGGTCGAAGCCCGAGAGCACGATGGCCTCGGGCGTGTCGTCGACGATCACCTCAACGCCAGTGGCAGCCTCCAGGGCCCTGATGTTGCGCCCCTCGCGGCCTATGATGCGGCCCTTGATGTCGTCGTTGTCGATGTGAAACACGGTCACGGCATTCTCGATGGCCGTCTCGGTGGCCACGCGCTGTATCGTCTCAACCACGATTTTCTTGGCCTCCTTGTTGGCCGTGAGCTTGGCATCGTCCATGATGTCGTTGATGTAGCTGGCGGCAGCCGTCTTGGCCTCGTCCTTGAGCGACTCGATGAGCTTCTTCTTGGCTTCTTCGGCCGAGAGGCCGCTCACGTGCTCGAGCGTGTCGCGCACGCTCTTCTCCATCTTGTCTATCTCCTTGCGGCGGTCGTCGAGCAGGGCATTTTGGTTTTCGAGAGCGCGCTTCTGCTCTTCGTTCTCGTTCTTTTTGCGCTGCAGCTCGCCTTGCTGCTGGTTGAGCTGTATCTCGCGCTGCTTCTGCTTGGCCTCGCTGGCCTGCACCTTGGCCAGGCGGGCGTTGGCCTGTTTTTCGGCCTCGCTCTTGATTTGCAGCCCCTGCTCCTTGCCTTTTATCACTTCGTTGTTCTTCAGCACCTCGGCCTCGAGTTTGGCTTTCTCCAGGATGGAGTTGGCGGCCGATTTTGCGTTCTTTCTCGTCACAGCCAGGGCAATGCCCGCGCCAGCGGCCAGGGCAACGACTGCAATCACTATGTAAATCACTATATCCATTTAGATGTAATAAAATTAATTTTTTAATATATATAAACAAAATGCACCTCCTTGCTCGCGCCTTGGTCGTAACTCCAAGTCGTGGTCAAGTGGTGCAGGAACCTTTCTTTCTCTCTTTTCTTTCAACCTCCTGATATCCCCCTGGGACGTGGCCCGCCCCGCTCGCTTGCAGGGAGCCTGTGGCCTCGGCCCGTGGGGTGAGAAGTCATATCTTGATGACAATGTCGTCGAGTTTCTTCTCAAAGTCGGCCAGATATTCGCTCGTGGCCATGTTCTCCCGGTACACTTGCGCATAGAGCCGTGCAAACTGGAAGGCCACCCTCGCCATCACCTCTTCCGACGAGCTCGTGTTGCGAAATCGCAGCATCCACTTGTTCCACAACGTGTTCACAAGTTTCTCGGCCTCGCGGTAGCGTGGCTCCTCGTCGCGGTCGATGCTCAGCGACAAGGGCTTTACATCGGCGAGTCGTATCGTTATGTTCAGTTTATCGTCAGTCGTTGCCATATAGCATCATTCGTTCAGCTGATTGATGCAACGGTCAATATCCCGCACCAATGTGGAGATCATGCTTCTCACCTGAGCCGCTTTCTCGGGGTCGGGAGCAACGGCGCGGGCCATCTTCATGTACTCGTTGTCCTGCCGCAAGGCCTCATTCTCCTTGCGCAGCCGCTCGTTGTCCTCCTCCACAAGCTCAAGCTTCACCTCAAGTTCCTCCTTCTCACCACTGAGCACGCGGTATTTCTCAATCAAAATGTTGCTTTTGTTGATGATGCGATCCAGAGTATCTTGCAGTTCCGAAGCCATTTTACTCCAATTAATTCACAAAATTAACAAAAAAATCGGAATCTCGCTCACTTCCGCCTCTAAATCTTTCATCCCCCACCCATTTTTTTCAATGGCAGTGATACTTATTGCGCATATGAATATAGCAACTATAATGAAAACTTGTTTGAAGTTTAACCGGCTTTTCGCTCCTACCTCTGTCTTTCTTAAAAAATATTGAGGCTACATCCATGTGGATTCGAGTTACTTAATCAAATTTTTTTATTTCTTTTAATGAAATTTTTGCGAAGTGCGTATCAGTATCCCAATCGAGTTTGTCGTTTGTCTGTATGTCGGGCAACAGCAGGTCCTCTTTGTCGGGATGCTCTTTTAGTATTGCTTCGTCGCCTATGGAGAGACGCGAGCGTATTTTCTTGAAAAATTTCACTTCGGAATACTCAATGCGATTGTCGGCTTCGATCGACTGTATCGCCAAGTCTGCTATCATCAATTGTTCCTGGTTGGAAAGTTTTGCCTCGCCCAAATCGCTAAGGTAGGACTGAAGGAACCTTGCACCATTCTCGTTGATTTCGGCAATCCACTCATTGAGGAGTTCTTCTACTTCAAGGTCATCAAATGTGTTGCTTGTTGATGCCATATTACGTATCAGTTCTACTTCTTCGTTTGCAATATCGCCATCGCAGGCAATACAGCAGAAGATAGTTTTTAGATATAATTCTTTTGTATTCATGATTTTACTGTTTTATTCAAAGCCAATGCGAGGTCTTCTCTCCACTGGAGTTTTACCTTCCATTTGTTGTCTCATTTTATCATATTTTTCTAATTCTGAAGCAGTTAGAGACGGAGTCGTCTGCTCAATTTCTTCTTCCAGAATTTGCATTGTAATTCGGCTGTGATTTTTAAGCGCTTTGCGTGCAGCATCGTTCACTATTTTGCTTATGTCGGCCGATACATAGTTTGCCGTCAGGTCGGCAAGATGGCTGTAATCTAAGCCGAAATCGTAGGGGCGTTTAGACAAATACAGCTTGAAGAGGGCTTCGCGGGCACTCTTGTCGGGCACACCAACGTAGTACTTGTTTTCCAGCCGTCCTGACCTGAGTATTGCAGGGTCTATCATATCGGGGTAGTTGGTTGCCCCGACGACAAACACTCCTTTCTCGCCTGTCCTGTCCATCTGAGCCAACATTTCATTTACAGCACTTCGCGACATCTCATGCACATCGCTGTGTCGATCAGGAACAAGCTCGTTGATCTCGTCGATAAAGATGATGGTGGGTGCATTTTCCTCGGCATCTTTAAATAGCTGAGCGATATTTTCCTGTGTAGCATTTACATAGCGGCTTTTCAATGTGGCGGGGGTGATGCAGATGAAGTTAAAGCCTACTTCCTCGGCAAAATGTTTAGCAAAGAATGTTTTGCCACATCCCGGTGGGCCATAAAGCAGCATGCCGTTGGGTATCGTTACGCCATAGCGCCGATATTCCTCGGGATTATTCAAGGGCTCAATGATTTCTTCCATCATTTGGCGTTTCAAGTTGTCCATGCCGGCGATGGCTGCAAATCCCTCTCCCTCCCTCTTGGTGGGTTTAGCGATAGTTGCCTTTGACGAGTCCTGCTGCGACATAATTTTCCGCTTGGTTGACTGTTTGTCAACTTTTATTTCTCCGTCGATGGCTTTTATAAATTCATCGGCTGTCTGGAAGCGGTCTTCGGCATCGTAGCTCAGCGCTTTAGCAATCGTATTTTTCAGTTGGTCATCAAGCTCGTACTTGTCGAGGTCGTTGAGCTCAAGTTCTTTGTCACGTTCCGACAATATGCTGTCGATGTCGTCTTGATTGTGGCTTTTGTCGATGTCTATAAACCATGGCAGTTCGCCATAGAGCAATTGATACATCATCACTCCAACTGAATATAAATCAGTCTGGACCGAGCTCACCCCCGAAAATCTTTCGGGGGCAAGATAGAAGGGGTTCAGGTCTTCCAAGTTTGGCTTGGCTGGTCTTTGGTTCAAGAATCGGGCTTTGCCAAAGTCAATGAGTTTCAAGTCTTGCAAGTCACCCACAAGATTCAACAGCACGTTCTGAATTGTAACCTCATTGTGAATGATGGGCACTGGCAAAGAGTGCAGAAATAACAATGCCGACAATACCGATTTTGCAATGGTCTTAATCTCATAAACACTGAAGTTGCCATCTCTGATGATGCGTTGAGACAGCGTCTCTCCGCTCACAAATTCAGTCACAATCCATGTATACTGGCTGCCGCCCATTATCATGCTTCCTGAGTCGATATAGCGACACAGGTTGTGATGTTTCAATTGCTTGGTAGCCTCTACCTCTACCACTCTTCCCTCATCGTCAATCTGATTGCGGTTGAGCTTTGAGTTGTTTATGAGCTTCAGAAAACGAGTTTTGCCATCGGCATCTCGCACACGGTAGGTCTCGGCATAGGCACCCTGCTTATGCGGGAATACTACTGTGAATGAATCTATTTTATCGTTCTTCTTGAAATGCATATCTCAAGTTTCAATGTTGTGTCAATGTAAAAATGAAACATTCATGCAATCAATGGCTTGATGCGATCGCTATTTCAGCAGGCCTCCTGCATTCTGGGCCTCTTCGTTGGGCATCAAGTTGATTAACTCGCGCACGATGGGAAGGAGCGTTTCGGCCGATGGCTGGTCGTTGATTTTTTCTAATCCATTGTTGATGAGCTGTCGGGCACGTGACGAGTCTTTCCAGCGTATTGATCCAAATCGTCTGTGGCAGTCGTTGATGAGGCCCATGCATTGATACACCATAGTCAAGTGCACAAAGAGTGAGGTGATTTGTTCGAGCACTTCATGCGCAAGCTTTGTGTCTTGAGCGCGGATGACGTTGTCTACTTGCGTGCGAATTTGATTGACCAGTTGACCAGTTTTCTCGTTGCCCAGGTCATGTTGGGCCGACTCGAGACGGTCAAACTCTTCACGCAGCGTCTTCTCCATGCGTTGCCACTCGGTGCTGTCTTCAAGCTCCTCGATCTTGCGCAGCAGCTCCTTCAAGTTAGATTGCGTTCTCATGGGGTCGTTTCCATTTGAAGCCAGTTCTCTCACGTCGTCGAGATGCTTGTTCAGTTCGTCTACGGGGATGCCCGATTCGGCCAATGTGTTGATGCTGCGTTGGGCCGGAGCGAGCTCCTTGTTTACCCACGCAATGGCATCTTCGGCCGACTCTCGCTTGCTCAAGTCAAGCTCTTTCTTCACCGTGAAATCGGCATCCGGAAAATACACCTCCATGGTCATCATCTCCGAAGAGTCTACCTTGAGCGTGATCTCGGCACTTGAGTTCTCGGGGATGAGTTGCTCCACATCGTCGCCTGTCACAGTCACACTTGAAATTTGCGTGTACAGAGCAGCAGTCTTCCCTTCGGCCTCCAGACCCGAGACTTGATATACGGGTATCGAGAGAACATCGGCTGGGACACCCGGGCGTAAAGCTTGGGTTGTTTTGCGGCCGTTTACAACGCCCACTGCAGGCAGCGGTTTGTTCTTCTCCAATCCCTTGGCAGGAAGAAACACGCCTCGCTTTTTCTGCTCGCTGTAAATTTCAATGCCTATGTTGTAGGGTAGCGGTGCCGCTCCCACCTTTACACCTTGTATGATTGTGAACTCGGCAGGGAAGGTTTCCACAGCATTGCCCTGCTGGTCATAGGCCTTGATCTTGAAAGTGTTGGGTTTGCCTTCGAGCAGGAAGGCTTCGATCACATTTCCATTAGCATCGACTGTTGTCCGGTCGCTGCGCCACGCTCCGTCGGCGCGTTGCAGCTCGATCGACAACTCTGCTGGGCAATTTTGTCCGGTCTTCTTTGGATCGATGCTCACACTCACCCATTCAGATTCTTCTACCGATGTCGACTCAAATCCCACTGTCAAGAATACAACATCGTTTTTGGCTTCTTTCTTGATGTCGTCCTCATTGAAATTGGCATCGATGGTAGAGGCATAGAGGGCTGCACCACGAGCAACAGCCGTCATTGGGTTGATGCTGGTGTCCACGTTGGGTGTCACCTCTTTCTTGAGCATGTCGCGAATGATGGGAGAGTAGGTAGGACCGCCCACAAGGATGAGCGACGACAGGTTGTCGCCAGTCATTCCGTTTCGCTTTAGCAACGTTTTGCACAAGTCGACGGCTTTTTGGTATTGCTCGCCTATGGCGTCGATGAGTTCGGCCTTGGTAACCGTGATTTCGAGGTCGATTTCCTCTCCATTGTCGTCTTGCCCCAGGTTCAGGTTGCGATCGTAGGTGGAGTAGTCGGTACTGTCGGCAAACGACAATGCGATGCGCATTTCTTCGGCCGGGCCTTTCAATGCGTCCATCAGCGCTCTTTTCTTCCATTCGGTCGTCTTGTAGCTGTCGAGGCTGTAATCTTCCTCCAGTCGTGGCAGTAATATTTTGGTTACTACCGCTTCGTCAAGATTTTTTCCGCCAAGGTAGTTGTCGCCTTCGGTGTCAAACACGGTGAGAATGCCGTCTTCCACCTTCACCAGGGCTGCGTCAAATGTGCCGCCACCAAAGTCAAACACAAGCCACTTGCCGTCTTTCTTTTCGCTCGACAACCCATAGGCCATGCAGGCAGCGATGGGCTCTTGCAGCAGTTCGCATTGCTTGAAGCCTGCCATGTGAGCGGCTTTCATTGTGGCGTCTTTTTGGATGGCTGTAAACATGGCAGGCACTGTGATCACTATCGAGTTTACGGTCTCGTCGTTGATGAGGCTTTTCAATTCTTTCAACACCTCGGCCGAAAGCTCCTCGGGCGAATAGTCGGGTTTGGGCATGTTCTCGTTAGAATACTTCTTGTCAGAGCCCATTTCGCGTTTAAACTCCAAGTAGCCATATTCTTTGGGTGGCACCCCCTTGCTTAGGGCAGTGATGGCATCGCTGTAGACCGAGTCTTTTGCCTTCATTCCGATGCGTATCGAGCGGTCGCCTTTCTTGTTCTTTGAGAAGTATACGCACGAGGGGAGTGTGTCCATTAGATTCTTGGTCTGCTTGATGACCGACTCTCCGTTTTCCATTCTTGCAATAGCCGAGTTGGTTGTACCCAGGTCAATGCCATAATCGATTTTAATTCTTGCCATAGTATATGTTTCTTTTAAATGTTTTGACTCACTACGATTTCGGCTGGCTGTATCATCTTGCCATTGTAGTTCACTTGCATCTTTATCATGCCGGTAATCACTCGTTTTCCTTCGGGCAAACTCTCGTCGGGGACAAACCGCGTTTGGAATTGCATGCCGTCGTTGTAGTCTTGCCCAATCAGGCTGATGATTTCATAGCCATAGGCTTTCACATTGTTTATCATTCTGTCTTTGGCCTGTACAAGCTGTTTGTATCCTCTCACCGATTTATCCATCTTCGACAAGTTGGTTTCAATGCGTGCGATTTCCTGAGCCAGCTTTATGACCAAGGAGTGGTCGGGTTCAGCTTTGGCGTTGCCTTTGGCCGAGGCTACACTCAGTTGTTTGTCGGCAATTTGCAGCAACTCGTTGTCGAGCTTGATTGAGTCTTCTTGCAGTTTCTCTTGTGCGCTTTGCAGTTTTTCTTGGGTCTTGCGCACGTTGTCGATAGTGTTCTCCATCGAGAGCTTTCCACTCTTCACGCGTCTCAAGATAATCCACGCCACTGCAAAGAGAGAAATAATGACCAGCAATGTGACCACAACTCCCCACAATGTGCGGTTGTTGATTGCATCTTGACTCGAAACGAGATTTTTATTGGTCTCGCTTATTTTTCCGTTTAGCATTGCATTGTTGCTCTTTTGCTCACTGGCCAGGTCGCCAGTGAGCGCCTTCAGGCTATCAACCTCGAGCTGCAATGCTTGGTTTTGCTGCTTTAAGTTGTCGATTTTTTCTTGGCTACGTTTCACATCACGTGATGCCTCCTCCATATCGCGTTTCAGCTTGTTGTGACTGTCGCTCAATGCCTCTATCTTGCTTTCAAGATGCTTGTAACCATCTTCGTGCTTCTCACCCTGTGCAGCAAGCGAGCAAGCTACAATTATTGTGACAATAAATAGAATTTTTCTCATAAGTTTATGGTTTTAAATGTTTTTGCAATATCAATAAGTGTTATACTCAGATGCGTCTGACGCCTCTTCGTCAGGGTCATCTGATGTGTCATAATAATAAATGTATGATTCCGATGGCTCTGCCGAAGATTCTGACACCGAGGCATCGGCCGATGCATCATCGTCATTATCATTATCATATGCTGGCGCCTCGCTGTAAGATTCAGAATATTCTGGGGCTTCAGGAGCAGCCGAAGAAAATTCGGCTGCCGAAACTTCTTCGGTAACAGGAGATGTCTCTTCTTCGGTTGCTGAGTCTCCATTAGGCATACCAGCGAATGCGGATATGAATACCATTGCAAGAATGATAATAACAAAAATGGCAATTAACCATCCAACATAAGAATTTGATTTCTTTGATGATCCGGAGTCAGAGTCTGTAGTCGGCGTTAATTTGCTGGCATTTGAAAATGGCATACTAAAAGTCGAGATGCCCAAATCTTCACACATGCTCTTTAGTGTTGACCTGTTAGGATTGTAATGCTCTTTTCTATAGTCGTCTTCCATGTCAAACTCATCGATAAGCTTTGTTGCATCCCATGCTTCCTTAAGCACTTCCTTCAATTTGAGCTGAATTAAGAATAGTTTTGCCTCCCGTCTTTCTAACAAGTTGTCGAATAACGGGTCGTCAGTTATTTGTTTTTGTACTCCATTAACCTCGGCAATAAGATTGCTCATTGCGTTTCTTACCACGACTGTCGAGATGTGTAAGTAATAGTCATTATAGGATCCTAATTTGCGCTTTATCGACTGCAAGTGAGGCCTTGTGTTCTTGAGCAAAGTCACTGCATGGCATATCTTGTCGGGCAATTTGCAGTACTTGCGCAACTCTTCGTGTATTGCCTTGTCTTCGGCAAAGACTTCGGCTGGTGGTAAATTGTCGATAATTTTTTGCAGTATGTCGACGTTTTCTTTGCATCGGTCTTTTGCCATCTGCCCAACGACAATGCTGAGCGCGTATTTTTGTAGTTCCATGGCTTTGATAGCTGCATCGGGTTCCTCTGAGTCATTGTAGTAGTCGATGCCGCATTGCAAAATTTCTTTACCAAGTTTGTCGGCGATTAGCTGGTATTGTAAATCGCCAGCAGGCAACATCTTTTGTAACTGAAGTAGCGGGTCTCTTGTGGCTTCTTTCAAGCTTAATCCCGCTTTTAGCCGGGCTTGGGGGCCTTTGTTTCTCGACTTTTTTGCTACGTCTATTGCATTTTGTATAGCCTCGACAAGGGGTTTTACGGCTTTTTCGGCAATGTGAGCTCTCCAGCTGCTGTTGGTTATGCTCGTGAGCAAGGTGCTGGTGTCGACTTCTGTGGCAAGGGTATCAAGAAAATCGAAGGCCAAGGCAGTTGCATCAACATTCTCTCCGCCTCCTGTGATTTCAGTCACCAGCTCGTTGAGATAGTTGCTGTTGCCGTACAATTGCTCGGCTTGTGACAACGCGGTTGAGAAATCATTTTGAATCAACGCACACACCGTGAGGTTCTGTAACGATGAAGCGCAAGTTTTTTTCATCCATATCGCCTTTGCTTCCTCGATTTTGCCCGCCACGAGGTGCTTGAAGGCAACGCTGTCGAGAGTAGTGACGTTGACAAACCAAAATAGGGCATAGTGCAATTGGTCTTTGGGTAGTGTTAACTTTGATTCAGCTTCGGCAATGGTAGCCTCGTCACGGTCTATAGAAGTGAGATACTGGGGCAAGTCCAGTGGGTAGGAAACCTGTTTGCCCACTTTCAAGAAAGCCTTCAGTTTGTTGTGGTTTGCCATGCGCTCCTTGGTTGGAGAGTTGGCATAAACACCAAGCAGTCGATAAGGATTTTTTTGTAGTATGTCCATCACTGGGTTTCGTTTTATTAATGGTCGCTCGGCTCCAGGGTCGACAAAACTCTCTCGTGATTAACTACAAAAAAGACGTGGAGCCAATTTTGCCGCTCGCTCCACAGTGTAAAGGCTCTGGCATCGCCCAAGTTGTCGAAACGAGCAACGCCAAAAGCCCCACGCGTGATGCCAGTGTATGTTCTGTTACCCTGCCATGTCGGCCGAGTGCACGATTACACTCGATGCCAAGGGGTAGGTTGTATTATACATTGTTCATCGCTATGAGGCGTTTCCGTTGCTTGGCTCTTGACAACTTATGCTCGAACTGCCAGATTCTTACACTGTCGGAACCAAAGCGTACAGTTACGCCTTTCAGTTATATGTAGTGTGTTTACCCTCGCCCTCTGCCCTCGATGGAGCTAAAGGCTAGTGAACTCACATTGCAAAAATAAGAAATTTATTTTATTGCTGTCATTATTTCTTTTAACTTTTTTTTGTTCGGCGCAGGGGCGGGGCGGATTCCAGAAGCAAGTGCAAAGTTACGCTATTTTTCTTTAATCATGTCTTTGGGCTTTCGAAATCCGTTTTTCTTTCTTGGCCTGTTGTTTAATTTTTCGATGATGCTCTTGACATATAGCCTTGAAATTCCCCTAAAGTCCGTCTTCTTCGGAATATATTGCCTGATGAGCCCGTTCATGTTCTCGATAGCTCCCTTCTCCCACGAGCAGTACGGATGTGCGAAGTAAACTTTCGTGTTAAGTTCCCTCGCAATGATTTCGTGTGCGGCAAACTCCGGCCCGTTGTCTGTCGTTATCGACCTTACAGGCAACCCGCTCTCCCGTATGAGTCTCACCACGGCATATGCCAGTGGAACGGCCTGCTTTCCCGTATCGAGTTTCTCCATGAGCATAAAGCAGCTCCTCCTCTCAACCAGAGTAACGATGGCACCTTTGCCTTCCTTTCCTACGATGGTGTCCATCTCCCAGTCTCCTATGGTCTGTCCATAGTCCGTTTCCGGTCTTTCGTCAATGGAGAGGCGGTTGGGAATATGCGCCTTGGTGGTAAGCAAGGACTTTTGCCTTGGTCTGCCTCCATGCCTGAGGTGCTTTCGGATGTTGTCCCCGTAATGTGGGGAAAGGGCCGCTATCCAGTTGTATATGGTTGACTTGGACACCGTGATGCCCTCTTTCTTGCCAAGCCATCCGGCGACTTCCTCCGGCGACCACTGCTCCTTACGGATAAGTTCAAAAACACGGCTGCGTACATAGGGAGCGATACGGCGATTGCCAGGTGTCCTGGCCTTGCGTCGTTTGACTTTCAATACGGCCGTACGTGCGTCATAAACGCCTTTAGCATTAGAATTACGCCTTCGCTCACGAGAAACCGTGCTTACTGACACACCAATAGTCTCGGCTATGAAACTAAGTGAGAATTTCGTTTGGAGTAGCACACTTATTGTGTATCTTTGCTCCGAGGTTAATTGTTTATACATCACAATACAAAATTAATTAATCTTAGGGAGGGGAACGAAAGATCTCCTCTTTTTTTGTATTGCTTAAGTTATCCGCCAATGCTCTTTGGGGGCTTCGCGCCCCCAGCCGCAAGGCAAACCTCCGCGGTGTTTTTCATGTTTTAATGCACCGCAGAGTTTTGCACTTCTAATTGGAATTAGCAGCGGGAGCATTGCCTGTGCACCATGCTTGGCCCATGTGCTGTGAATTGCGGTGGTGCATCGTGATGGTGCGTGCTCGCGCGTTTTGCTGCCACCCAAACACGGGAAATTGAAAAAAAATTGAGAAAAATGAGGGCGTATGTTTGGTAGTTTAAGAATTATCCTTAACTTTGCAATCGCAATGGGGCATTAGCTCATCTGGTAGAGCGCAACACTGGCAGTGTTGAGGTAAGCAGTTCGAGTCTGCTATGCTCCACTTTTTTTGTGGCCTGACGTGAGGTGTTGAGTAAATTGGGAGGACCAAAATTTTTGTAATTCCAAAAGAATTAGTACCTTTGCACGCCATTACAAAAGTTTTAGGGTGCTACCAACGCCCGCAACAATGTAAAATTAAAAAACAAGTAAAGATATAAAATGAAAAAAGGTATTCATCCTGACAATTATCGCGAAGTGTGCTTCAAAGACATGTCAAATGAAGAGACATTTATCACTCGCTCGACTGTAGCCTCGAAGGAGACTATCGAAATTGATGGCAAAACTTATCCGCTGGTGAAGCTTGAAATCACCAGCTCGTCGCACCCCTTCTTCACTGGCAAGCAGAAGCTGGTGGACACCGCTGGCCGCGTCGACAAGTTCTTGAGCCGCTACGGCAACCGCAAGAAGCACACGGCAGCCAAGTAAAGAAACAAGACGCTGGGGCTTGTGCTGCGCGAGCGCACCACGATATTATACCCCCCACACACATACTGAACTACAAAATTGCAATGTCGACCGCTGCTGGCGTGATGTTGCAATTTTTTTTTGCTCTTTTTTTCTACTCTATATATATATAGATATAATGACCGACATTTTATCAAGAATCAAGCAGTCGCGGCCCTACGCTGGCAACGCGATGCACATTCCCCGTGCAGCACAGCTCAAGGCGAGGTCGCTGTGCTGGCAGTTCAACCACTGCGACCCTGCCGACGTGGCAAGGCAGCACGATGTGCTCATGCGCCTTTTTGGCACCTATCACGGCTCGGTCTACCTCATGCCCGAGTTTCATTGCGACTTTGGGTTCAACATTCACTTCAAGGGCTTTGCGCTGGTCAACTACAACTGCGTGATGCTCGACACCTCGCCCATCGTGATCGGGCGCAGCGTGCTGCTGGGACCGGGTGTGGTGCTGGCCTGTGCCGGTCATCCGCTCGACCCCGGGCAGCGCAAGAGCGGGGCCTATGAGACGTCGGCGCCCATCACCATTGCCGACAATGTTTGGATAGGGGCCAACACCACCGTGTGCGGCGGTGTCGAGATAGGCGAGGGTAGCGTGATAGGGGCAGGCAGTGTAGTAAACAAAAACATCCCCGCTGGCGTGCTTGCCGCGGGGGTGCCTTGCAAGGTGCTGCGCCAGCTCAACAGTGCCGACAAGCTCGACGCTTCGGCCTTTGAGTTCTGAGTGCTGGCGCGTTACTCTCAATATTCAATCTTGTCGGTCTTGTCGGCCCACTTCTTGAAGTGCTCGATGGCGTGCGGGTCGTCGACGTGGATGCACGGGATGAGCCGCTTGAGGTGGGGCTTGGCAATCTCCTTGTAGATAAACTCGTCGCCAAAGTTGATGGCGTCGGCATCGTTCTGGGTGTTGGCATAGTAGATGCGGCTCACGCCGGCCCAGTACAGGGCGCTCAGGCACATGGGGCAAGGCTCGCAGCTGCTGTAGATGACACAACCCTCGAGCTTGAAGTTGTGCTCGAGCCGGCAGGCGCGGCGTATGGCGTTGACCTCGGCATGGGCCGTGGGATCGTTGTCGATGGTCACGCTGTTGGCGCCGGTCGACACGATTTTGCCGTCTTTCACAATCACGGCTCCAAAGGGGCCTCCGCCCTGGTCGATGTTGTCGCTGGCAATTTCACAGGCCATTTTTATGTAGGCACGGTCGGCCTCGGTTATGGCGAATGGCGTGTTGTTCATAATTTTTTTTGCTTTTCTAAGAAAAAAACTAAAAATTAGTTGCTGTAATTAAAAATTATTTTTACTTTTGTGTGTGTGTTTTTCATGGTATTAGATTTAAAGTGTGTGGAGGCTGTCGTGAGACATCTTCCACTTTTCTTTTTCTCTCGGCGGTCGCCCGTCAGCGGCGGCCTTGTGACTTGAAAAACTTCACGCGGTAGTTCACCCGCGTTTTTCCTTTTATCATGTTGTTGAGCCGCCCGCGTATGAGCGAGTGGCGTATGGGCGAAATGTGGTCGATAAAGAGCTTGCCGTCGAGGTGGTCATACTCGTGCTGCACCACGCGAGCCAGGTAGCCCTCGATGTCCTCGTCGTGCTCGTTCCAGTCCTCGTCGAGCCAGTGCAGGTGCACCTTGGTGTGGCGGGTCACGTTCTCGTGTATGCCGGGCAGGCTCAGGCACCCTTCCTCGCGTGTCACTGTGGGGCTTTGCTCGTCGACGGTGAGCACGGGGGTGATGAGCACCATGCGCTTGTCTTTGAGTTCGGGGAAGTCGTCTTTGAGCACGTCGACGTCGATGTAGATGATGCGCGCGCTCACGCCCACCTGGGGGGCGGCGATGCCAATGCCGTCGCTGGCATACATGGTGTCTTTCATATTCTGGATGAGGTCGTGCAAGCCTTCATAGTCTTTGCCGATCTCGGCGGCAACCTTCCTGAGTACGGGTTGCCCGTAGATATATACTGGTAATACCATATATTGAAATGTGTGATTTTTTTACAATGTTGTGTTGTTGCGTTTGCTTTCTAAATAGTCGGTCAAGATGATTGTTGCGGCGATAGCGTCGACTCGCGCCTTGTCGCGCCGGTCGCTTTTCTTCATGCCCCCTGCAATCATGGCCTGGTGGGCCAGTGTGGAGGTGAAGCGCTCGTCATACATGGTCACGCTCATGTGTGGCATCACCTTTTTGAGCCGGTTGACGAAAGGCGTGATATATTTCATGCTCTCGCTGGGCTGCCCGTTGAGTTGCTTGGGCAGACCCACCACAATCATGTCGACTTGCTCGGTGGCCACGTAGTTTTGCAAAAATTGCATCAACTCGTGGGTGGCCACCGTCGTCAGACCGCCGGCTATGAGCTGCAGTGTGTCGGTCACGGCTATGCCGCAGCGCCGCCGGCCGTAGTCGATTGCAAGTATACGTCCCAAGAGACTAAAACTTTATTTTTTATTGTTTTCATCTTGTGTGCATTGTCGCCCGCTTTTGGGCCGTTGGGCACATCAGTCGTTCATCGTGAGCAGCAGCTCGGCGTTGCTGCGCGTGCGAGCCATGCGGTCTTTGATAAACTCCATTGCCTCGAGCGAGTTGCGGTCGCTCAGGAAGCGGCGCAGTATCCACATGCGGTTGAGCGTGTCCTGGCTCAGCAGCAGGTCGTCGCGGCGCGTGCTCGAAGCCATGATGTCGACAGCGGGGAAGATGCGCTTGTTCGACAGCTTGCGGTCGAGCTGGAGCTCCATGTTGCCGGTGCCCTTGAATTCCTCAAAGATCACCTCGTCCATCTTCGAGCCCGTGTCGATGAGGGCAGTTGCGATGATGGTGAGGCTGCCGCCGTTCTCGATGTTGCGCGCGGCGCCAAAGAAGCGTTTGGGGCGCTGCAGGGCGTTGGCGTCGACACCGCCAGTCAGTATCTTGCCCGATGCCGGGGCGTTGGTGTTGTAGGCTCGTGCCAGGCGGGTGATCGAGTCGAGCAGTATCACCACGTCGTGGCCGCACTCTACCATGCGTTTGGCTTTGGCCAGTACCAGCTCGGCTATTTTCACGTGGTGGTCGGCCGGCTCGTCAAATGTCGATGCTATCACCTCGGCATTCACGCTGCGGGCCATGTCGGTCACCTCCTCGGGGCGTTCGTCGATGAGTAGGATGATCATGTAGGTCTCGGGGTGGTTCTCCGAGATGGCGTTGGCGATGTCCTTGAGCAGTATCGTCTTGCCCGTCTTGGGCTGGGCCACGATGAGGCCGCGCTGTCCCTTGCCTATGGGGGCAAACATGTCGACGACGCGCTGCGAAATGTTGGGGTGGGTGTGGCTCACCAAGTCAAATTTCTCGTTGGGAAACAGTGGCACCAGGTGCTCGAAGGGCACGCGGTCGCGCACAAATTCGGGCGAGCGGCCGTTGATGCTCTTCACCTTGCACAGCGGGAAGTATTTCTCGCCTTCCTTGGGCGGGCGTATGGTGCACTCCACTACATCGCCGGTCTTGAGACCGTTGTTCTTGATTTGCGACTGCGACACATAGATGTCGTCGGGCGAGGTCAGGTAGTTGTAGTCGCTCGAGCGCAGGAAGCCATAGCCGTCGGGCATGACCTCGAGCAAGCCGCTGCCCTCGAGTATGTCGTCGAAGTTGTAGTTGTCCTCGCTGTAGGGGCTATCCTCCACAACGGGTTGTGGCTGCTGCGGCTGGTTTTTGTTTTTCTTTTTCTTCTTGCTCGACTGCGGCTGCGGCTTCTCGGCTTGTGGCTCTTGTATCACAATGGGAGCCTTGGCAGCCTCCTCGGCGGCACGACGGCGAGCCTCCTCGGCGCGTCGTGCATCTTCTTCTTTCTCCTTTTCGGTGCGCGGCTTGAAGGTGTGGGTGCTGGTGTTGAAAAACTCGCCCAGCCCCATGTCCTGGCGGTTCTGCTTCTTGCCTCGCCTGCCTTGCTGGTTGCTTGGGCCAAAGAAACTTTGGAAGTCGTCTTGCGGCGGCATTGCGCCGTCGTTCTGTTGCTGCTCCATGTCGTCGTAGGGCGGCTCGCCTTGTAGATACACACCCTCGTCGTCGTCGTAGGGGGCGCCTGCATCGCCGTTGTAGGGCTCGTCGCCGTTTTGCACGGCGCCGTCCTGCTGGTCGTAGGGTTCGCCATGGGTCATATCCTGGCCGTAGTTGTCCTCGGCCGGTGCCATGTCGGCTGGTGCCGGTTGCTCGGGCTGGGCTGTCTGGGCCGGTTGCTCGGGCTGGGCGGCCTCTTGCGCGGGCTCGGCTGCTGGCTGCGGCTCCTCTTTGAAATCGAGAACGGGAGTCTCGGGCGCAGTTGCTGTCGGCATGTCGTTGACCTTGGCTATGCGCTTGCGTCGGCCGCGTTTGGGCTTGCTGTCGCTTGTCGAGGCAGTGCTCTCGCTTGCATCAGCTGCAATATCGTCTTTCTGCTTTTGTGCTTTATCTTCATCTTTTGCGATGGGAGTAGCGTCGCTGCCACCCTTGGTATCCTTCGAGTTCGACTTTGTATTCTTCGACTTGCCAGCTGTTTCGCCTTGTGCTTTCACATCCTCTTTTTCTTTTTTGTCATTCTCCTTTGTATCGGCAGTTTTTGCTTTTGGAGGGCGTCCTGGTCGGCGCTTCGGCTTCTCGGCCGTGTCGTTGTCGGTGGCAGTCTTGCCGTCCTGGCCTTTGTTGCTTTTGGCTGGTTCTGCATTCTTAGCCTCGTCTTTCTTGGCACGGCCTCGTTTTCTCTTGGCAGGCTGTGCAGGGGCTTGGGCTGCCTCCTGCTCGGCCATGGCATCGATGATGCCAAATTCAAGGCTTTCGCGAGCAGCAGAATCTACTTTTTTAAGTCCTAATGATTTAGCGAGTTCCTTGAGTTGGTCCTCGGGCATGGACTGCAAATCTTCAAGTCTGTACATAAAAATGTGTTTGTAAAAGATTCTATTGTGATTACATTGCCATGACAGGACAATGCGCAATAGATAACTTATCTAGTGATAAAAGTTGATAATTTTAAAATGAAATGTGGAATGCTCGATTTCAACGTCTTGGCAACCTGGTCAATGCCAGCAGCCTGGGTTGCGTCTGGTCAAGCTTTTTGAAATGCAATGCAAAAGTAATGATTCTTTTTCGGTTTCGCAAATTTTTTTTTCTGCATTAGTTTTACATTGATTTCTTTTTGCAGCGTTTCAACCGATGATGGCATCTACCTGCTGCGTCTCGATGCCAGGCAGCATCTCTACAAGGTGACGCGCGATTCTTTCCCGCGACTCGGCTGGACTGCAGCCTGCTTGCAAAGCCTCGGGGCCAAAGAAATCCTCGGGCCTGCAGTAGCGTGCTACGCCCCAGCCGTAGCGTCGGCCCGTCTTGTCGATTTTGTACTCAAAGTCGGCAACCACGAGATAGGTGCCCATTTGCAGTCGTGTGAGGCACGTCTCGAGCCCCTCGATGCGGGGCGTGCGCTTGAGCTTCTGCGTGAGGCGTTGCGACTCCCTGAGCAGTGGGTTGTCCTCTCTCGCCTGCCGAGGATAGGAGTAGCCGCACAGCCTGCGCAACTCGGTGGTGAGCAATGAGCCGTGTTGCCTGATGGTGTCGAGCACCTTCAGCTCCTGGCGCGAAGGCTGTGTGTGGGCGCGGCGCCAGTTGGCCAAGTGCTTGTACCAGTCGAGTGTGACATACATGGCCTTGCCCCTGAGCAGCTTGCCATAGGCAAATGCTCCATTTAGTATCACGGGCCCTTTCCACTCCCACGGGCCATCGGCATCATCGTTGAAACGCAGCTCCTGGGGCGTGTTTTCCCATATCGAGAAACCAGGAATAGCATTGGCGAAAAACGGCATGAAGCCACAACTCGCTATGAGCCGTTCCATGTCGTGCATGTGGTGAATAGTGACTGGGGTGTACATGTTGACTGCAACTGTCGGGTTTGTAGCCCGAACACGGCTGCAAATTTAGAAAAAGTTTTCATTATAGTAGTATTTTTTGTAATTTTCCTAATTTGACAGTTTGTTGTATTAACGTGTTACTACACAATACTTTACATAGTAAAGTAATGTAGCTAATTTTTCGGTGCTGCAAGGATTAACCTTTGTTAACCTTTCGGTAGAACGCGTTCATCGCTGCTTTTGTGATTATCTGTTTGTTAACTTCCACACCGGCAAGCTCTTGCAGTTGGTCGGTGAGGCTGGTGCGCTGGAACATGGGCACGTATCCCAGTCCCTGGATTTGTCCGAAGCGCAGGTTCTGGAGAGTGTCGATCAGCTGGTCGACGGTCAGGGGGTGCTCCTTGTAGGCCTCGGGGAACGAGTCGGCCAGCTGCTTTTGCAGGAGCTTGAGCAGCAGCAGTGCGAGGAAGCAGACGAGGAAGTGGGAGCGGATGCGGTCCTGCCTGGAGAGGTAGACGGGTCTGGCCTCGAGGTGGGTCTTGGTGGTGCGGAACAGGTGCTCTATCTCGTGATGGAAGGAGCGTGCCTTGAGCACGAACGCGGCCTCGTCGTCGAGCGAGGTGGCGTAGGCGTAGAAGCCGTCGAGCTTCTCCTCCTGCCCTAGGATGTCGTCATTGATGACCATCTCGGTCTTGACGGCCGTCTGTCCGTCGTCGGTCTTGTGTATGGTCTCTATGTAGTTGAGCGGTGACTGCTGCGAGCGGCGCGGGTTGGCCTGCCCCCTGGCCACTATCTTCCTGGCCGCCGCGAGGCGCTCGGCGCGCTTGTGCCTGAGGAAGAGGGCGAAGTCGTGGCTGTAGGTGATGATGACCCTCTCGGCCCTGGAGGAGCTTTGCCATTGCCTGATGCGTCGCCCCCGGGCGTCGACGGGCGTTGCGCCGGGGTTCTCCCTGCGGGCCTCGAGCCACTGCGGGTTGAGGCATTTCACGGTTTTGTCGACAAGTATCTCCTTGTAGAATGTGGTCTGGCGCAGCAGGGAGCTGTCAGCCTGGCCGCCCTCGCGCAGCACGTCCAGGTTGTAGAGGCCGCCGTCGGAGTACTTCTCGTGCAGCAGCCTGGCCTTTTCCCCGTCGGCGCAGTAGCCCAGCCTCCAGCCCCTGGGGTCGACGGCGGCCCGGCGGTCGGCGGCGGGCAGCGAGGGGATCGACTGGACGCAGATGTAGTCGCGGCCCTGGTCCATGTTGTAGCGCCGGTTGCCCTCCGAGGCCAGGCCGGCGTCGGTGGAGACGACGAACTCGGTCAGGCCGAACTTGCGCCTCAGCACATCCTCGAGCGGCTGGAGCGTGGCCTGCTCCGACTCGTTGCCCGGGAAGACCACAAAGGCCAGCGGGATGCCGTCCATGTCCATGAACATGCCCATCTGCACGATGGGGCTGGGCCGGTTCTCTTTCGACTTGCCGCGCTTGCGCAGCCCGGCCACGAGCTCGCCGGTCTCTATGTTCACCGTGTCCCTGTCGTTGTCCTCGATCTCGAAGTAGTAGTTGGTGCAGTCGTAGTAGATCACCCTGTCCCTGCGTTCCATGAACCTGGCCGAGCAGGCGTAGACGCCGGCCTGGATGTCGTCGATGTGGCCCGAGAGCAGGCTCAGGGCCCGGTACATGTCGGCCTCGCCGAACTTCGGGGGCCGCACCAGCCCCTGCGCCTTTCGCAGCGTCCTCTGCTTGGAGCAGGGGAAGAGCAGACGGCCCGTGACCAGCGTCCTCAATATCCCGTCGAGGTCGAACTTCGCCTTGCTCGCCTTCTTGATCTCGGCGCACATGCGGGGCAGGCCGAGCCTGTTGTAGAGCGGCAGCAGCATCAGGTCGCCGCCCGCCCGCAGAGGCAGGTCGCCCATCCCCACGGTCTGGCCCGGGTAGAAGTCAACCGAAATGCGCTCCCTGCCGGCCTTCTCCTCCTCGGTCATGCGGGCCGCCAGGTCCCTGACCCACTGGCGCGGGTCCTGGCAGCCGTACTTGCGCCTGATGTCCTCAAGCAGCCCCAGCCGCCTGACAGTCTTTGTGGTAGACTTGCCGTCGATGCGCACCGACTTCTGGATGTAAGCCCACGTGCCCTTCTTTGTAGTGCCGAATGTCGCCTTCATATCGATAATCCTTTAATGTAATAACTACTATTAGCTACAAATATACAAATAAAAAATGAACTGTGCAACAATTCATTAGAAAAAATTTTACACTCTAACTGTCAAAGTCCCGTCGGGTTTGTAGCCCGAACACGGCTGCAAATTTAGAAAAAGTTTTCATTATAGTAGTATTTTTTGTAATTTTGCGTGCAAATAGTGTAAATGCTTATTATGTTACTCGAAAAAATTGAAGCCCTGAAGGGGCAAATCAGCAATTTGAAAGCCGAGAACGAAGAGGCCCTTGAGGCCCTTCGCATCAAATACTTGAGCAAGAAAGGCGAGATTTCTGAGCTCTTCAGCGAGTTCCGCAGTGTTCCACCTGAGCAAAAGCGTGAATTCGGACAAAAACTAAACGAGCTGAAAACTCTTGCTACCGACAAAATCAACACCTTGCGCGACAGTTTCAAGGCCAAAGAGAAAGAGGCCCACAAGATCGATATCACTCGCCCGGCGATGCCCGACGAGATAGGCACTCGTCATCCCATATCGCTTGTGCGCAAGGAAATCATCGACATTTTCTCCCGACTGGGTTTCACTCTCTCCGAGGGGCCCGAGGTCGAGGATGACTGGCACGTCTTCAGTGCGCTCAACTTTGCTGCCGATCATCCGGCACGCGACATGCAGGACACATTCTTCATCAATCAAGATCCTGACGATGTGAAACGCAACATCATCTTGCGCTCTCACACCAGCTCGGTGCAGGTGCGCACCATGGAGCGGCAGCAGCCCCCCATTCGCATTATCTGCCCAGGCCGGGTTTATCGCAACGAGGCCATCACGGCGCGTGCCCACTGCTTCTTCCACCAGATTGAGGGGCTCTACATCGACAAGCACGTGACCTTTGCCGACCTCAAGCAGGTGCTGCTCTATTTTGCACAGGAATTGTTTGGCAAGGATACTAAGATACGCCTGCGCCCCAGCTACTTCCCCTTTACCGAGCCCAGTGCCGAGATGGATGTGTCGTGCATGCTGTGTGGCGGCAAGGGCTGTGGCTTCTGCAAGCACACGGGTTGGGTCGAAATTCTGGGTTGTGGCATGGTCGACCCCAATGTGTTGAAGGCCAGTGGAATCGATCCCGATGTGTACAGCGGCTATGCCTTCGGTCTCGGTATCGAGCGCATTACCAACCTCAAGTACATGGTCAAGGACCTGCGCATGTTCAGCGAGAACGATGTGCGCTTCCTCGATGAGTTTGAGGCCGCACATTGAAAAATAGAAAACTAATTTGTTCTCATATCATTTAACGTGGAGAAGTGATGCACTCCAGATTGCGTGTGGAGTGCATCATTCTCTTTTTTTAATTTTTGCTCAATCATGACAATAAAGGAACGTTATGACGGCTGTTTGGACTACTGGCGCAGCCAGATGCCATCGCCCACCACCGAGTTGCACTACGACAATCCCTTCCAGCTGCTCATGGCTGTGATGCTCTCGGCGCAATGCACCGACAAGCGCATCAACCAAATCAGCCCCGCTTTGTTTGAGGCCTTTCCCACACCCCAGGTCATGGCCCAGTCGAGTGTGGAGGAGATATTCCCTTATATCAAGAGCGTGTCCTATCCCAATAGCAAGGCTCAGCACCTATATGACATGGCATGCATGCTCGTCGACAAGTTTCACGGGCAGGTGCCAGCTACCATGCAAGAGCTCACCCAGCTGCCAGGAGTGGGGCGCAAGACGGCCAATGTGATGCTGGGCACAGTCTTCAACCAGCCGGCCATTCCCGTCGACACCCACGTCTTCAGGGTCTCCAACCGCATAGGGCTTGCCACAGGCAAGACCCCCCTCGAGGTGGAGACTGGCCTGAAAAAACACTTGTCACCAGCCGACCAAATCAAAGCGCATCACTGGATATTGTTGCATGGCCGCTATGTGTGTAAGGCTTCCAAACCCGATTGCTTGAATTGTGGAGTGAGCCGCTTCTGCAAAACTTTCAATCAGAAGAAATAGTTGTTTGTCCACACATTTTGGGATGTTAGCCCAATAAAAAGCATGAAAATGTGTCTTGTTTGGGAAATGAAGTGTCCTTTTTTACCTTTTTTTAAATTTTCCTTTTAAACTATTTTGTGTGTTTCGGGTCATATTGTCGCAATTCAGAAAACAACGGGTTGCACATGATTATTGAAAACAACGAATAAACAAACGGTTAATTAATTAGAATTATGAAAAAGATTTTATTACCCTAAAATCCGCAACTATCATCCAATACACGATTAAGGGTAGATTTATGAGTCGTTAGTAGCAGCTTTCAGTAAAAAGCAACAGCACAACATCAATATGTAGCCACCATCCCCTTACCCCACGATGCGACTTGAGGTAATACGCAGATTCAAACCGGAAAGAAAGGATTCTTATCCGAATTCTGTTTTGAAGGGTTTTGCATAAGCTCGGTTCTCTGTGTAGATATTCAGCACGTATTGCCTTGCAGTCATGATCCACTTGGCAGGTACGGAGATGAATCTGAAGACAAAAGCCTTTATGCGACTCGTTTTCTTGAGCCCAAAAGCCTTGGTGTCAAGCCTGCTCATGATGGTCTTGTAGAAATTGTGTATCAATGCAGTAAGCAGAAGAAAGACAGTATTCTCCGCCATGAATGACTTGGGGAGCCTGCTCCAACCGAATCCGTTGTTCATGTCGTCAAAGATACGTTCCTTGCCGCCACGCAGATTGTAGAATTCAACAATGTCCCTTGTCGATGACTTGTAATCGTTGGTCAGAATACAACGGTAAGTGTATTCGCCTTCCCACAGGTCAAGGTCGCCACTGTTGCGTCTTTGTCTCTGGATGACAAGACGATAGCACTTGCCTTCCCATTTCTCAACGAGAATGGAATTGAGTTCGAACTGGATGCCGTTAATCTCCTCCGTCTTCCATCCTCTCAGAGCAAAGATGTCATTGTAGAGCGAACTGCATCGGTTGGCACGGATGTAGAAATGTTTGCAATGCTTCTCTATCTCACTGACGATTTCCTTCGAGCAGGAACCGCAGTCTGCCCTGAAGCGATTTACACGGATGTTCTGGGATTCCAGAAGAGCGAAGAATCTCTTATGGGTGTCTGCCTGATGAAAACGCACATTCGTGTTACCATCGCTGTTCTCGATATAGACTATCTTGTCACCGATAACATATACGCCAGGCCTGTAGCCGAGGAACTTTTTGTAGGTCGGTTTTGCATCATACTTCTCCGTTTCAAGGAACTGATGGTCAAAGTCAACATCGTATTCCTCAATTTCCTTCAACTCGCCTGTAGAAACCAAAGCGTTTATAAGCAATGTGTTGAGTTTGTCTGCAGTATTGAAATCATAGGTCTTGCCTTGGTCGGAAGTATAGGAGATGTTTTCCTGTGTCAGTTCCTTGATGGCTCTGAGGATGGTATCAGAGCTGCATGTACGAAGGGTAGGATGATACGAGAGATGGCGCATCAGTTGTGACGTTACGTCTTCCACGCATGAGCCGCCACAGAAATAAACGCTCATCAGCGAACGGACTATCTCGCTGAACTGATATCCGAAGATACTGCTGCATCTCTGACCCAGTGTTGAGTCGATAACGGGTGAAAGCATGGAGTCAAATTTCTCCATGATTGAAAAAATTCCTCCAAAAGGTGTGAGTTTCTCAGATTTAATTTGTATTTTTGCCATGTCATATTAGAGTTTTGCTTGTTTTCTTTTTGCAACACTAAGATAAGTGAAAATTCTGACATGGCAAAATCCTGGGCAACTTTTTGTTTGCTAATTCCAATTAGAAGTGCAAAACTCTGCGGTGCATTAAAACATGAAAAACACCGCGGAGGTTTGCCTTGCGGCTGGGGGCGCGAAGCCCCCAAAGAGCATTGGCGGATAACTTAAGCAATACAAAAAAAGAGGAGATCTTTCGTTCCCCTCCCTAAGATTAATTAATTTTGTATTGTGATGTATAAACAATTAACCTCGGAGCAAAGATACACAATAAGTGTGCTACTCCAAACGAAATTCTCACTTAGTTTCATAGCCGAGACTATTGGTGTGTCAGTAAGCACGGTTTCTCGTGAGCGAAGGCGTAATTCTAATGCTAAAGGCGTTTATGACGCACGTACGGCCGTATTGAAAGTCAAACGACGCAAGGCCAGGACACCTGGCAATCGCCGTATCGCTCCCTATGTACGCAGCCGTGTTTTTGAACTTATCCGTAAGGAGCAGTGGTCGCCGGAGGAAGTCGCCGGATGGCTTGGCAAGAAAGAGGGCATCACGGTGTCCAAGTCAACCATATACAACTGGATAGCGGCCCTTTCCCCACATTACGGGGACAACATCCGAAAGCACCTCAGGCATGGAGGCAGACCAAGGCAAAAGTCCTTGCTTACCACCAAGGCGCATATTCCCAACCGCCTCTCCATTGACGAAAGACCGGAAACGGACTATGGACAGACCATAGGAGACTGGGAGATGGACACCATCGTAGGAAAGGAAGGCAAAGGTGCCATCGTTACTCTGGTTGAGAGGAGGAGCTGCTTTATGCTCATGGAGAAACTCGATACGGGAAAGCAGGCCGTTCCACTGGCATATGCCGTGGTGAGACTCATACGGGAGAGCGGGTTGCCTGTAAGGTCGATAACGACAGACAACGGGCCGGAGTTTGCCGCACACGAAATCATTGCGAGGGAACTTAACACGAAAGTTTACTTCGCACATCCGTACTGCTCGTGGGAGAAGGGAGCTATCGAGAACATGAACGGGCTCATCAGGCAATATATTCCGAAGAAGACGGACTTTAGGGGAATTTCAAGGCTATATGTCAAGAGCATCATCGAAAAATTAAACAACAGGCCAAGAAAGAAAAACGGATTTCGAAAGCCCAAAGACATGATTAAAGAAAAATAGCGTAACTTTGCACTTGCTTCTGGAATCCGCCGTTGCTCAGGAACTTATAAATAAAGTTAAATTATAGTGTTGCGGAATTAAGGATTACTGGCTGCTGCTGCCATCATGGGCATGAGCGCCGCAAACGCACAAGTTGAATTTGGAGCCAAGGTTGGCTTTGACCTCACCAACTACTGGGGAGAAGACGTGAGTCACACCTTGCAACCTAACTACCAGGCTGGCCTCGTGATGGAGTACCATGCAGCTCCTAAATTTTCGGTTGCCCCCGAAGTTGTCTTTGCAGCACAAGGCGGCAAGAGCGATAACCTCACTTTCCATGCCAACTACGTCAATGTGCCTGTGATGCTGAAATACTATGTGGCACCTGCCTTCAGCATCGACTTCGGTCCCCAAGTGGGTTTCAACGTCTACAGCAAGGTGACTCCTAAAGACCAGGATGCTCTCGACCTGGGCGACATGACCAACACTGTTGACTTCGGCCTTGGCTTGGGCGCAACCTACAACCTCACCAACAATGCCTTTATCCAGGCTCGCTACACGATGGGCCTCACCAAGGTGTACAAGGATCAATCGGTTGATGTGATGGGTTACAAGCTGACCACCGACAACAAGGCCAAGAACGGCAACATCCAGATCTCGTTTGGCATGAAGTTCTAAGTCTTTGTTGATGCGATAAATGAATAACGAGTGTTAAAAAATAGATTTTTCTTATTTAACGGGAATGGTGGTCATTTTGGCCACCATTTTTCTTTATTCAGGCGATATTTCGTAATTTTGCTGCAAAACAAACGATGATGAAAAAAATTGCGCTTGTAGTTTTCTGTTTCTTTATCGCCTTGGCAGTATCGGCTCAAGGCAAGTATGCACTCGATGTGAATCACAAGTATCTCGACGGCACGCTCACTGGCGGTGTCAAGGTGGCAATGAACCTGCCGCACTTCTGCTTTGGTAAGTTGCCTCACGGCATGCGCAACGGCGGGCAGGCCGGCCTGTGGGTGGAATACAAGCCCCGGGCCGAGAAGTTCAGAAACTGGAGCATCCTGGCCGAGACGGTTTTCAGCAGTGAGGGAGGAAAATTTACAATCAATCAGGCGCTGGCCCACTTGCTGAGCAAGGACGTTCAGCTTAGAGGTATGGCCGAAAACGTGAACCAGGACATCATTGTTACCGAAAATTACATCAAGATTCCAGTGCTTGTGCGCTACCGTTTTGCCAAGTATTTCAGCGCCGAGGCTGGTCCTGAGTTAGGTTTCAACGTCTACAGCAAGGCGCGTGTCGACGGGGTAGATTACGGCCTGGGCCTGGGCAGCCGCACGCACTGGTTCAGTGCCGGCGTGGGAGCCGGTGCCACCTATTATCTTACCGACTACATGCAGTTCAATGTGCGCTACAGCATTGGCCTTACGCGCACGTTCAAGGATGTTGACGACCATCAGGGCAATGTCCAGATTGGAGCTGCCTTCCAGTTCTGAGTCGGGTAGTCTCTCACTCGGCTTGGCTCACTCGTTGGTCGCGTCGTTCTTTACAGTGGCACTTGTGTCTTGTGTTGCATCTTGGCAGGTGCTGGCATTGTGGCAGGCGGCTTTGCGCTGGGCGAGTGCCTCGAGCAATGCCGTGAGGGCGGCAAGTATCAGCGAGATGCCGGTGAGCAAGACGAGCAACTGGCGGTACTCGCTGCCGTTGAACTTAAACATGGTGAGAAGGCCTGCCGCAGTGATAGCCACTGGCAGTGCATAGTACCATGCCCTCAAGGTCATCGACTTGCGCGACATGAGCATGTAGATAATGTGAAAGAGACCCAATGCAATGAGAATGATCGAGAACACATAACCAATGACCGAGTAGAACAGCTCAGGGCGCAGCAATAGCACGATGCCGAAGCACAGGCCCCCCACTGCAGGAAAGATGCCCAGCAGGTCGGTGCTGTCGCGCTTGTCGTTGTGGTTGATGCCCACAAGGCACAAGTACACAAGCGACGGGATGATAAAGACTAAGCCCAGTATTTGGGCCACAATGGCCAGCACGTTTTCGTTTTTAAAATAGCACAGAAAGATGATGCCGGCAAGCAGCAGGCAACTGTTGACAAGCGTTGTGGAATATGATTTTTTCTTCATTTTTCAATATTATTTGTCATTCAAAGATACTATTTTCTTGTTGATAATTGACGGTGCATCGATGTTTTTTTGTAAGTTTGCAGCAATTTTATGATGTATGAAAGACTTAATAGCGATTATTAATCCAAAGTCAGGGACTAATAACCACTCCTGTGCAACTGCTCTCATCGATAAGGTCGTCGACAAGAGTCGCTTCAATGTGGCCTTGAGGTATGTCGAGAACCCCGGCGATGCCAAGCGCTTTGCTCAAGAAGCTGTGACTCATGGCTGCTACGGCGTGATCGCCGTGGGCGGCGACGGCACCGTCAACGGTGCTGCATCGGGGCTTGTCAACTCTGATGTGGCGCTTGCTGTGGTACCATGCGGCTCGGGCAACGGGCTGGCAAGGCACTTGCACATTCCGCTCAAGATGGAAAATGCACTCAAGGTGGTGAATCAAGACTTGGTCGACAGTTTTGACTACTGCACGCTCAACGATGTGCCCTTTATGTGCACCTGCGGCATGGGCTTTGATGCTCAGGTTGCCTACGATTTCCAGCTCGACGGCAAACGCGGCTTTCCCACCTATGTGAAAACGGCCTTGGAAGACTATCTCAAGTTTAAGCCACAGGAATACAAAATCGATATCGATGGTCGCAGTTTTACCGAGAAAGCCTTTGTTATCGCCTTTGGCAATGCTGCACAATACGGCAACAACGGGTTTATTGCACCTCATGCAAGCATGCAGGACGGCAAGGTCGACATGACGGTGATTTCACCTTTTCACGTGCTTGAAGTGCCCATCATGGGGCTGAGCCTGTTTTTCAAGAAGATTGATTTGAATCATTGCGTCAACATTTATCGCGCCACCACATTCCGCATCCATCGTTTCGAGCCGGGGCCCATGCACATCGACGGCGATCCCGTCGACATGCCCTGCGATGTCGAGGTCAAGTGCCACCCGCGTGGCATCAAGATTTTCACTCCTGGACTTGGGGAGAACAACCTGTAGGCTTCAATCCCAATTCGGCTGCCTTGCGCAGCATGAATTGGTAGGCCTCGTCGCGGTTGTTGCTTATCTGTCCGTCGAGTATGGCATCTTTTATTGCATCTTTGATTTCGCCCACTGGCTTTGACGGGGGCAGGTTGAAGATGCTCATGATTTCCTGCCCGTCGATGGGCGGCTGGAAATTGCGTATGCGGTCTTTCTCTTCAATGTCGACAAGTTTTTGCTTTACAAGCAAGAAGTTCTCGTTGAAGCGTTTCACTTTTTCCCGGTTCTTCGATGTGATGTCGGCTGTGCACAGCAGCATGAGGTCGTCGATGTCGTCGCCGGCGTCAAAGAGCAGGCGGCGCACAGCCGAGTCGGTGACCTCGTCTTCGACCAGGGCAATGGGCCGCATGTGCAGTCCCACCAGTTTTTTCACATATTTCATGTGCTCGTTCAGTGGCAGCCGCATGCGTTGGAAGATGCGCGGCACCATCTTTTCGCCTATGAAGTTATGGTTGTGGAAAGTCCAGCCTTGCTTCTCGTCCCATCGTTTGGTGGCTGGTTTGCCTATGTCGTGCATGATGGCCGCCCAGCGCAGCCACACGTTGTCGCTCTTGGCTGCCACGTTTTCAAGCACTTGCATGGTGTGCAGGAAGTTGTCTTTGTGGGCCCGGCCGTGGCTGGTATCAATGCCCTTGAGGGCCGATAGCTCTGGGAAGATGAGCGGCAGTAGTCCGCTCTTGTCGAGCAGCATGAATCCGCGCGACGGGTGGTGGGCTGCCACTATCTTCATCAGCTCTTCGGCGATGCGCTCACGCGTGATGATTTTTATGCGATGTGCGTTGCGCGTTATGGCTTCGAGTGTCTCGGGATAGATGTTGAACTCGAGTTGGGTGGCGAAGCGCACTGCGCGCATCATGCGCAGCGGGTCGTCGCTGAATGTGATGTCGGCGTCGAGTGGCGTGCGTATGATTTTGCGCTCAAGATCCCCAATGCCGTCAAATGGGTCGAGCAACTTGCCAAACGTCGACAAGTTGAGCGATATGGCCATGGCGTTGATGGTGAAGTCTCGACGCTTCTGGTCGTCGTCGAGTGTGCCGTCTTCCACGATCGGGTTGCGGCTGTCGTGGTGGTAGGACTCACGGCGAGCGCCCACAAATTCCAGCTCCATGCCTTGCGACTTCACTTGGGCTGTGCCGTAGGTCTTGAACACGGCGAGGTGGGCGCGATGGTGCTCGGCCTTGAGCCTTTGGGCCACCGCCTTGGCCACCTCGATGCCGCTGCCTATGGTGACAAAGTCCATGTCGCTGGTGGGCCGGTTCAATATTGTGTCGCGCACATAGCCTCCCACCACATAGCACTCGCGGTTGAGCGAGTCGGCCACTTCTCCCACCAGGTGGAACACGGGGCGGTCTACTGCATGCAGCATTGCATTTCTGTCAATTTCCATGTGTCTGTTTATCGATGTGTGTGTTATAGATGGATTGTTTTGTTGAGCAGATAGTTGTCGAGCAGCACCAAGGCTGTCATCGACTCGACGATGGGCACTGCGCGCGGCACTACACACGGGTCGTGACGGCCCTTGCCGTGCAGCACCATGGGGTCGCCCTGCAGGTCGACGGTGTCGACGTCTTGCATCAGTGTTGCCACAGGCTTGAATGCCACATCGAGATAGATGTCCTCTCCATTGGAGATACCGCCTTGTATGCCTCCCGAGTAGTTGGTTGTGGTGTGTATTTTGTTTTCCAGCCTTGTGAAGTGATCGAGCACTTGGCTGCCACGTCGGGTCACAAAGTCGAACCCCAGCCCTATCTCCACGCCTTTGGCTGCGTTGATGCTCATCATGGCAGCTGCAAGCTGGGCGTTGAGGCGGCCAAACACGGGCTCGCCCAGGCCGGGTGGCACGCCCTGAGCCACGCAGGTCACAATGCCACCCAGTGTGTCGCCTTGCTTGCGGGCTTGGGCTATGGCATCGATCATTGCAACGGCCTTGGCAGCATCGGGGCAACGCACCATATTGTTGTCGACAATTGACAAGTCCAGCTTGTTGTAGGGATCTTCTACTTTGATGTCGGCAACTTGCGAGGTATAGGCTGTGATGGTGATGCCCAGTGTGTTGAGCGCCTGAGCGGCCAGTGCTCCGGCCACCACGCGGCATGCAGTTTCTCGCGCCGACGAGCGCCCGCCGCCACGGTAGTCGCGTCGCCCGTATTTGGCTTGATAGGTATAGTCGGCATGCGACGGCCTGAAGCCCCGAGCTATCTCGCTATAGTCGGTCGAGCGGTGGTCCTTGTTGCTGATGATGAAGCCTATGGGCGTGCCCATGGTCTCGCCCTGGAAGATGCCCGAGAGCAGTTGCACCTTGTCGTCTTCATGCCGGGCCGTGGTGATGGCCGATTGGCCTGGCCTGCGGCGGTCGAGCTGTTGTTGCACTTGCACGGTATCAATTTTCACCCCGGCGGGGAACCCGTCGATGATACCACCTATGGCTGGCCCGTGCGACTCGCCAAATGTAGTGAGTGTCAATATGTTGCCAAATGTGTTGCGCATGCGTTACCTATCTGTGTGTGAGTTTTTTTTTATTGCTTCTCGATAGTGAGGTCGGCAGTGCTTGCACCCACATAGTCGATGAGGTCACTTGGGTTGATTTTCAACTGAAGCCCGCGTTGGCCAGCGCTCACATAGATATAGTCATAGCCTGTGCAGCTATGGTCAAAATAGGTGGGGAAGGGCTTTTTCATGCCCACTGGCGAGCAGCCGCCCCTTATGTATCCTGTAGTGGGCAACAACTCTTTCATGTGGATGAGGTCGCATTTCTTGTTGCCCGACACCTTGGCTGCTTTTTTCAAGTCAACTTCTTCGAGCCCGGGTATTACACACACAAAGTGCCCCGTCTTGTCGCCTTGCAGCACCAGCGTCTTGAACACACGGCCAGCCTCCTCGCCCAGGATGTCGATGATGTGCTGTGCACCCAGCTCGTTTTCATCTACCGGGTAGGGTATGAGCTCATATTTCACATGAGCACGGTCCAGCAGACGTGCAGCATTGGTTTTCGCTATCTTTTTCATTATTTAATACTTTCAGAAATGCAAAATTACAGCATTTTCGTCTATATTTGTAATCTTAAAAGCAAAAATAGATGAAACACACTTTTCTGTCAGCCCTTTTTGCACTCATGCTTGCATTGTGGCCGCGGGTGGCGGCTGCTGTCGACGTGGTCTCGCCCCTTGATTTCAGTTCACGCAAGGCTTGCTTGGCTTCACTTGATTACGCCGAGCGCCATCTTGGCAATCCTGCCGACCCCGAGCACGATGAGCGTGCCTTCCTTCAAGTGCTTGAACGTGTGTGTGCCAGCCCCATGTTGAATGCCGACGACAAGTTGCGGGCCGGGCTGCTGCTTGAGCAGGCGCAGAAAAACCGCGTGGGTGCGGCTGCTGCCAGCTTCGACTTTGTGACGCTCGACGGCGAGGCGCACTCCTTGAATGACTACCACTCTCAGTTCACGCTCATTTACTTCAACGACCCCGACTGCGACGCTTGCCAGCGGGTGAAAGCCAGGCTCGACACCTGCAGTGTCATCGAGCACATGGTGCACAATGGTGGCTTGACAGTGATTGCTGTCTATACGCTCGACGACGAGAAGGCATGGCGATCTGCAACTTATCCTGCCTATATGGTCAATGGCTGGAACAAGAGCCAGTCGATCGACAACGATGAGTTGTATGTGTTGCCAAGCATGCCGCTCTTCTATTTGCTCGACGTTGACAAAAAAGTTGTGTTGAAGAATGAGCCCAGTCTCAACGTGGTGCTCGAAACCCTGCAGCAGGCAAGGTGACTATGGGCATAGTGTGAGCGTTACATAGCTTTCACTTTCCTTTCCCACGCTGTAATGGGAGCTTGACCGGTATCCCACCACCCACAGGATGGTGCCGTCGGCAACAAGTAGCCACGTGGTTTTTTTTTCTCGCTCGCTCAGTTTCATGTCGGTAAAGAGGTCGCTCACCAGCTTGGTGCCACGTAGCCCGAAGGGCGAAAAGCGGTCGCCTTCTTGCCAGTGCCTCAGTACAATTTTGTTGCACTTCAGCACTTGGGCATCGAGTGCAATCGATTTTTTCCCGTCGACTGCTGTAATGCCCGCTTTGCCAGTGCTTGTAAATTGCTCAATCCTGATCTTGAGGGGCTCGTTTATTGTGCCGTGACTCAAGTCGATGGGGTAGAACTTTGCGTCGGTGTCGACGAGCGACATCACTTCAAGGCGCTTTCGGCCCACCACGAGCTTGTGGGTGGAGCTGAGGAAGGTCTTGCCCACTCCTGCATGGCCAGTGATGAGCTGCACAATATCGCAGCATTGCTCGTGCTTGAATCCTTGTGGTTTCAGGATTTCAAACAGCAGCATGAGTGTATTTCGGTAGCCCCGCAGCCCGTCGATCGAGATGTCGAAGCCTCCTTGCTGCGCAACGCACAGCTGTGTGCGGCTCTGCGCCACCAGTTCTCGATATAGCTCATTGCAGTCGCGTGTGTTGCCGATTGTGTGGGCAAGGGTGTCTTCGGCCCCGGGAAATTGCTGGTACAGGCAAGGCAGCACCACGTTGCGCAGCTTGTTGCGTTTCACGTCATTCTGCAAGTTGGTACTGTCGGTCACATAGTCCTGGCTGTTTTGGTTCAGAAACTGCTCGATGTCGCTGCGAGTCACGCACAGCAGCGGTCGCACGATGTGACCGTTGCGTGGGTGCATGCCAGTGAGCCCGGCAATGCCTGTGCCGCGCAGGGCATTGAGCATGAAGGTCTCGATGTTGTCGTCGCGGTGGTGTGCCACCGCAATGGCTTGGCTTGCTGTGTCGCATCGCAGGGCCTCAAACCATTCATATCTCAGGTCGCGGCAGGCCATCTCGGCCGAAATGCCCCGCTGCCTCATGCATGCCTGCACGTCGAAGTCCTTCACGTGCAATGCAATGTGGTGCTGGCTGCACAGAGCTCTCACAAAGCGCTCGTCGCGCATCGACTCTTCTCCCCGCAGGTGAAAATTGCAGTGAGCGGCAATCACCTTGTAACCCAACCGACTCAACACCATGAGCAGAGCCACCGAATCGGCTCCGCCGCTCAAAGTTGCAATCACGGGCTGCTGCTGTTGCAACAGGCTGTTGCTGGCAATGAAGCCGGCCACTGTGTGTAGAAAATTGTCCATGCCTTGCAAATTTACTACATTAATGCTATATGGGCAAGTTTTTGGGTTGCAGGCTGTGACCAAGACAGGTGCACCAGCAGCGCTGGTAGAAAATTTCAACCACATTGCGGTGAATGATGCCCATTTTCTGTTAAAAAAACGGAATTGCGAGCCAATCCCACTATAAGGGGTAGTAAATGTTATAAAATTGCTAATGAAAAAGTTTTGCAGTTCCATTTAAAAGCCGTAAATTCGTAACGAAACCACAAGGTTGGTTCCATGACTGACAAACATAACTAAAACCTATAACATCAACTCATAATGAGCTATTTGAAATTTGACAAGAACCTGATGATTAATCTGGAGCAATCGCTTCACAAGGAGATATTGCGCACTAATCAATCGGGTGCTTATCATTGTACGACTATTGTGGGCTGCAACACGCGCAAGCAGCACGGGCTGTTGGTCATCCCAGTGCCCGAGCTTGACGACGACAACCATGTGCTGCTGTCGTCACTCGACGAGACCGTGATACAGCACGGTGCCCCCTTCAACCTGGGCATCCACAAGTACAATGGTAATGTGTTCAGCCCTAATGGACACAAGTATATACGTGAGTATGATTGTGAGCGTGTGCCCACCCACACCTTCCGCGTGGGCGGTGTGATACTGAAACGAGAGAAGATCTTCATCACCAACGAAAACCGCATCTTGATACGTTACACGCTGGTCGAGGCTCACTCCAAGACTACCTTGCAATTCCGCCCGTTTCTTGCTTTCCGCAACGCCAACGACCTGTGTGTAGAAAACAGTGTGGCCAGTCGTGAATACCAAGAAACGACCAACGGCATTTCTACGTGCATGTATGCGGGGTATCCCACCCTCTACATGCAGTTCAATCACAAGCCGCGTTTTGTCTTCGATCCGCATTGGTACAATGGCATTCAGTATATCAAGGACCAGGAGCGTGGCATCCCCTACACCGAGGATCTTTATGTGCCCGGGTATTTTGAAATCGACATCAAGAAGGGTGAGCCCATTGTGTTCTCGGCAGGTACCAGCGAGGTCAACACGCGTGCCCTCACCAAGATGTATGAAGACGAAATCAAGAGCCGAACGCCTCGCACGAGTTTTTATAATTGCTTGAAAAACAGTGCTAAGCAATTTTATATTTCTACCAAGCACGGCCATTACATCATTGCTGGTTACCCATGGTTCAAGATCAGGGCCCGCGACCAGTTTATCGCCTTGCCAGGCTGCACGCTCAGTGTGCATCACCGCCCCGACTTCGAGGCTATCATGGACACTGCTGCCCTGGCATTCGACAAGTGGATGAAGACGCTTGAGCCCGACAAGCACTTGCAGGGCATCGATTTGCCCGATGTGCCGCTCTGGGCCATTTGGGACGTGCAACGCTACTCCCACGACCAGTCCAACGAGATTGCCCGCAATCGCTATGGAAACATGTGCAAGAGCCTGATCAACTTCATAATCGACGGCAAGCACCCCAATCTGCGCGTAGACGACAACGGCCTCGTGTGGACCGATGGCACCAAGAAACCCATGTCGTGGATGGATGCTGCCAACCCCGACGGCACGCCCATGATACCGCGCACTGGTTATTTGGTAGAGTTTAATGCGTTGTGGTACAATGCTCTCATGTTCCTTCAGGAAATATACGACGGCGTCGCCGAGGAGCAGACCAACGTCGCTCGATGGAAAGCAATCTCGCTCAAAGCCAAGACAGCCTTTGTCGACACCTTCCTCAACGACTATGGCTACCTCTATGACTATGTGAACGGTACCTACACCGACTTGAGCGTGCGTCCCAACATGGTGATTGCTGTGGGCATCGATTACTCTCCTCTCGACCGCCGGCAGCGCAAGGTCGCTCTCGATGTCATCACTCGTGAGCTGCTCACTCCCAAGGGACTGCGCACCTTGAGCCCGAAAAGCTTTGGCTACAATCCCTGGTATGTGGGCAATCCAGAGCAGCGTGAGCGTGCCTATTTCACAGGCTCGGCCAGACCCTGGCTCATGGGCTTTTACAGTTACGCCTACGTCAAGGTGTTCGGCATGGGAGGAATCTCCTTTATCGAGCGCATGATGATAGGTTTTGAAGACGAGATGAAGGAGGGCGGCATTGGCACGCTGTCGGAGCTCTACGACGGCAACCCACCGTTTACTGGTCGTGGAGCCATCAGCTATGCTGCCAACGTGGGCCACATATGCTGGGTGCTGCGACTGCTCAAGAACCTCGATGTTGTTTAATGTACATAAATTTTTACTAATATATGAAAGCTTTAATGTTTGGCTGGGAGTTTCCCCCTCACATTCTCGGCGGCTTGGGCACCGCAAGCTATGGGATAACCAAGGGCATCGCCCAAAACGGCGACATGGACATCACCTTTGTCATTCCCAAGCCGTGGGGCGATGAGCCCAAGGAATATGCCAAAATCATAGGAGCCAATTGCACTCCAGTGGCATGGCGCGACGTGAACTGGGACTATGTGCAAGGGCGCATAGGCAACGTGATGGATCCTCAGCTCTACTACGACTTGCGCGATCACATTTACAGCGATTTCAACTACATGAATACCAACGACCTGGGCTGCATTGAGTTCAGTGGCCGATATCCCGACAACTTGCTTGAGGAAATCAACAACTACTCGATTGTGGCCGGGGTGATTGCCCGCACCATCCCGTGCGATATCATTCATGCGCACGACTGGCTCACCTATCCTGCCGGCATCCATGCCAAGCAGGTCACGGGCAAGCCGCTTGTGATACATGTGCATGCCACCGATTTCGACCGCAGTCGCGGCCATGTCAATCCCACCGTGTTCAACATTGAGCGCGACGGCATGATACATGCCGATCACATCATCACGGTGAGCAACTTGACCCGCCGCACCGTGATCGAGCACTATGGCATTCCCCCCGAAAAAGTGACCACCGTGCACAATGCCGTTGAGCCGCTCAGTCAGGAGTACTTAGAGATCAAACCACCGCACAAGCACGACAAGGTTGTTACGTTCTTGGGACGTATCACGATGCAGAAGGGGCCCGAGTATTTTGTCGAGGCTGCTGCACAGGTGCTGCACAAGATGCACAACGTGCAATTTGTGATGGCTGGCAGTGGCGACATGATGGAGAAAATGATCAACCTTGCCGCAAAGCGCGACATAGCCGACCGCTTCCATTTCACCGGTTTCCTGAAGGGCAAGCAGGTCTACGAGATGCTTGCAGCCAGCGATGTCTATATCATGCCCTCGGTGAGCGAGCCTTTTGGCATTTCTCCTCTCGAGGCCATGCAGATGGGTGTGCCCAGCATTATCTCTAAGCAAAGCGGCTGTGCCGAGATACTCGACAATGTGATTAAGGTCGACTACTGGGACACCAATGCCATAGCCGATGCAGTCTACTCGATACTTATGTACCCGGCCATGTACAAGCAATTGCGCGACCACGGCCGCGACGAGGTGGGCCGCATCGTGTGGAAAAAGGCTGGCGCCAAGATTATCGACATCTACAAGCGTCTTGTCAACCAATAAAACGCGTAACTCTATTCATCACTTTTAAATACTTTACACAACAATGAAGGCGATTTGTTTTTATTTCCAGATACATCAGCCATTCCGCTTGAAGACCTACAGGTTCTTTGATATCGGCAATGACCATTACTATTACGACGATTTTTCCAACGACGACATCATCACCCGCATTGCGCAGCGCTCCTATTTGCCTGCCAATGAGATGTTGCTCAACATGATAAAGGAAAACGGCAAGAACTTCAAGGTGGCATTTTCAATAAGTGGCACCGCCCTTGAGCAGCTCGAGCAGTATGTGCCCGAGTTTATCGACTCGATGAAGGAGCTTGTCGATACTGGTTGCGTTGAATTCTTGAGCGAGACCTATGCCCACTCTCTTGCCTCGCTTGAGGACCAGGACGAGTTTGTGCAGCAAGTCAAAGACCACGACAACAAGATCTATCAGCTGTTTGGCCAGCACCCCAAGGTGTTCCGCAACACCGAGCTCATCTATGACGACGACATCTCGGCAGTTGTTGCCTCTATGGGTTTCAATGGTGTCATCACCGATGGTGCCAAGCACATCCTTGGTTGGAAGTCGCCCAACTACATCTACAATTCTCCCGTGGTGCCCAAGTTGAAACTGCTGCTCAAAAACTCCAAGTTGAGCGATGACATTGCTTTCCGCTTCAGCAATTCTGAGTGGGCCAGCTATCCCTTGACTGCCGACAAGTATATCAACTGGATTGCCGAGCTCCCCGAAGAGGAGCAAATCGTGAACTTGTTTATGAACTACGAGACCTTCGGCGAGCTGCAACCGCGCGAGAGCGGTATCTTCGAGTTTATGAAGGCTCTGCCGCGTTTTGCCGCCCAAAAGGGTATACAATTCTGGACGCCGAGCGAGGTTGTGGCCAAGATGAAGCCCGTCGACCAACTCTCGGTGATGCACCCCATCAGCTGGGCCGACGAGGAACGCGACACGAGCGCCTGGCTGGGCAACACACTACAGCAAGAGGCTGTGCACAAGTTGTACTCCATAGGCGAGCGCGTGCGCTTGTGCCGTGACCGCCGCATCAAGCAGGATTGGTATTACCTGCAAGCCAGCGACCACTTCTTCTACATGAGCACAAAGCACAGCCAGGACGGGTCGGTTCACTCTCACTACAGCCCCTACGACTCGCCCTACATGGCCTTTACCAACTACATGAATGTGCTGAGCGACTTCATCATTCGTGTCGAGGAACAGTATCCCGAGACTATCGATAATGAAGAGCTCAACTCGCTGTTGCTCACAATTCGCAACCAGGAGACCGAAATCAGCGAGCTCAAGCACGAGGTGGAGATGATGCGCAACAACATCGTCAAGGACACCACTGGCGACTTTCCTGTAACTGGCAGCGAAGAGCCGGCAAAGTCAACTGTGAAGGCTGCAGCTCCTGCCAGGCCGCGTGCCAAGGCAAAGAAAGCGACAGCAAGGACGACAGCGACAAAAAAGAAATAAATACACATTATCTCATTAAAGCAACTTCAAGGGGAACCTGGCATCCATGTGCGGTGCCGGGTTCCCCTTACCATGTGTTGTTCCACTCTGCCCTGTATCGACGTGGTGTTGCTGTGCTCTCACGTGTTTTGCACATGGCGATTGATGACATGGGCCATGCGCTTTAGCCCCTCAAGCATGCGTGCCCGTGGGCATGCAATGTTGATGCGCATGTACCCCTCGCCTTGCGCCTTGCCGTAGATGGTGCCGCTGTTGACCATCACTTTTCCCTCGGTGAGCAACAGGTGTGTCAGCTGGTCGCTGCTCAGGCCTGTTGACTTGATATCGACCCACACCAGGTAGGTTGCCTCGAGCTTGGTCACTTGGCAAAATGGAAGGTGTTGTGCAAAGTATTGCTTGAGCACATTGTAGTTTTCCCACAAGTACTGCCTCAACTCTTCGAGCCAGTCGGCTCCTTGGTTGTAGGCGGCGATGAGTGCTTCTACACCGAAAGGATTCACATCGCACACCTCGTTGTCGTTGATGGCACGGTCTATTTTCTTGCGCCAATCTGGATGGTTGGTCACTATGTTGGCAATCTGCAGCCCGGCGGTGTTGAAGGCCTTGCTGGGCGAGACGCAAGTGATGCATCGGTCTTGCAACTCGGGCGATATCGAGGCAAAGGGCATATAGTCGTAACCGGGCATCGTGAGCTCGCAATGTATCTCATCGCTCACCACAATCACGTGGTTTTGTGCACATATCTTGCCCACTTGCGACAACTCCTCTTTGCTCCACACCCGTCCGGCAGGATTGTGTGGATTGCACAGCAAGAGCAGTTTCACCCTGGCGTCTTTTGTTTTCTCTTCGAGGTCGTCATAGTCCATCACATAGGTGTCGCCCGTGGCGATGAGTGCATTGTCGACAATCTCGCAGCCATTATTGACTATCGAGGAGAAGAAGCAGTTGTACACTGGCTGTTGCACTACCACCTTGTCGCCTGGGCTTGTGAAGGCCTTGATGATTGCCGAGATAGCTGGCACCACACCGCTGGTGTAGAGTATCCAGTCGCGCTCGATGGCCCAGTGGTGCCGGGTGCCGAACCAGTCGATGGTGGCTTGGTAGTAGGCCTCGGGCACAGTCACATATCCGTATATGCCATGTTGTGCGCGGCGTGTCACTGCTTGAACCACAGCGGGAGCAGTGCAAAAGTCCATGTCGGCCACCCACATCGGTATCACGCCGTCCTCCTCAGGGGTATCCCACTTGTAGGAATTAGTACCTCGGCGGTCGATGATTTTATCAAAGTCGTACTTCATCGGCGTGTCTCAATGATGCAATTGGCTGGTTGCTTGATGTACTGGTCGATTGTGATGCGGCCTATGCTGTCGGCCACAATGTGACCGCTTGTTGGGTTCTTGATTTCGGTGATTGCACCTTTGATTGTGGCCTCTACTGTCGATTCCTCAAAGGCTCGGTCGCAGCTGGCGTCGAAGGTACAATCCTCCAGCACAAGATTCTCGGCATAGCACAGTGGTTGCTCTCCGCTGATGTGGCAACGCACAAGCTTCAAGTTGCGAGAGTGCCACCCCAGGTATTCGCCGTTGAGCTCCGAGTCGTATATTGTCACATTGTCGGTCTCCCAAAATGAATCTTTGGTTGTGATTTTGGCATGGCGTATTTCGGCATTTTTTACATACTGAAACACGTACTTGCTGTCACTCACAAGCCCGTCGACTTTCACATTGCTGCAGAACATGAATGGGTAGGTGCCGCCATGTGGCGTGAGGTTGTTGATTTTCAAGTCGTTGACTCGCCAAAATGTCTCGTCGGCATCATTGATGGTCACATTGCGCAGTTCCACGCGGTTCATCTCGCGGAACAGCTTGGGCGCGTCGATTATGGTGTCGGTCATGAGCATGTCGTCGCTGTACCATATCGCCGAACGCGAACCTGGCTCAAAGTGGCAATGTGTTATCACCGACCCATACACATGCCAAAAGGGATATTTCCCGATGAATGTGCAATCGTGTGCCTCGATGTTGTGGCACAGCTTGATGCCCGATTCACCCTCATCGATGGTCACATTGTAGAGCTTGGTCTCACGCAGGCCAAATAGCGGTCGCTCGCCTGCAAAGGTTTTATCTTTTATTATTTGCATGATTGCTATGAAATTTATTGATGTCGTTTTATGTTGCAAATGTATCTGTTTTACGCCTTAACCTGATAACACAAATTCCTGCAAAACATACCTGTTTCACGCTTTGTGTTTTATTTTTATCCACCGGTCCGATTTCAGACGCCACAAGTAGATGCTGCCGCGGAAGATGAGTTCGATGCACATGGCTGTCCACACTCCCGTGAGCCCCATGTGGTAGTGCAGAACAAACAGGGCCGACAAGGTAATGCGCACGCCCCACATGCTCACAACATTCATCGCGCAGGGAATGAGGGTGTCACCTGCACCCACAAAGATACCGTAACTCACAATTGCTGCTGCAAACATGGGTTCGGCCCATGCCTCGATGCGCAAGGCAGCAGTGCCTTGCTCGATAATGCCTGGAACAGGCGACATGATGCTCATCATTACTGGCGCCCCTATCCACATGAGCACACCCATGAGCCCCATCACAGTCATGCCCATGACTACAGTGATGTTGGCAAATCGCCGAGTCAAGTCGCGCCGGGCCGCTCCTATGCTTTGTCCCACCAGCGTGGTTGCAGCATCGGCTATACCATAGCCTGGCATGTAGCACAGGCTCTCGGCTGTGATGGCAAATGTGTTGGCAGCCAGCGCGATGCTTCCAAGTGGCGCTACTATTGCCGTGATGGTGATCTGGGCGCTGCACATCACAATGTGTTGCAGCCCCATGGGCAAACTAATTTTAAATGCCTTTCTCAAGCACTGCCCTCGTGGCTTGAAACTGCCATGCTCATGGTTGAGGCGCAGCTCTTTCGACTTAAAGCACATGTAGTATACCATGGCAAAGCAGGTTATCATTTCGGCCAGAAAAGTGCCCAGGGCAGCGCCGGTCACGCCCAGGTTGGCCCCTGGCAGGGTAAAGTCGATGCCCATGACTTGCAGGTTGTGAGCAGGGAAAATCAAGAAAAAATTGAAAATCACGTCGAGCACGCCCATCATCACGTTGAGCATGCTGGGCACCTTGATGTTGCCGCTGCTCCTGAGCATTCCGCTTGCCAGGAAGTCGAGTGTGAGAAATGGTATCGCCAGCGAGAATATGAGAAAATAGGTCGAGGCTTTGCCTGTAATGTGGTCATTGCCTTTCAGCCAGGTAGGCAAAAACGGGCTTATCAAGCATCCTGCCAGCCCCACTGCCAGTCCAAAGATGAGTATCGTGATCATCGACTGCCTCAGTACCGAGCGTGCTTCGGCAGGCCGACCTGCTCCAATGAGGTGGGCCACTTGTACCGAGAATCCGGTGGTCGCAGCATTGCACACCCCGGCAAAGAGCCATATAGTGGTCGACACCAGTCCTATCGAAGCCGAGTCGTCGGCTCCCAGCCGTCCCACCATCGAGGCGTCGATATATTGCATGAGTATCGACGTCAATTGGGCCAGTATTGCCGGTATCGAGAGCAGGGCAGTGAGCCGCAACTCCTGCTTCAACGTCATGGCTTTGCCATCGCGTATCATTGCCAGTAATGCGTCTTTCCCGAGTGTTGCCATGCGTTTCTGCTCCTTTTTTTGTGATTATTTGATTGTGATTGTTTATGGGCTTGCAAAGGTAAAAAAAAGCCCCGCTTTGTGCAAGCGGGACTTTGATAAGTTGCTAGTATTTTCTGTTAGAATTACTTGGCACGGTTGATAGTGACGGCACGGTCGAGCGAAGCAGCCTTTGCACCATAGTTGGTGAGCTCGCCATCGTTGATTTGTGCGTCGAGACGACCAGCATCGATACCCTTCTTCACGAGCATCTTCTTCACCGAAGCAACACGCTCCTTGCGCAGGCGGGTGTTGATGGTCTTGTTACCAGTGTAGTTGTCGGCCCAGCCAGTGAGCACGTAGTTGTTCGACTCGTTCTTCATCACTTCGCCCACAGCGTCAACAACCTTCTGCTGAACGCCCACAACCTTCGAAACGTTGATGGGGAAGTAAACGGTTGCGAGAGGAGCCTCGGCCACAGGAGCGGGTTCGGGAGCCTTGCGGTTGCGGCACTCGTCGAGTTGCTGCTTCAGGTTGGCAATGTTCTGGTTGGCAGCCTCAAGTTTTGCACGCAGGTCGTCAACATAAGCATCGGTGTACTTGATCTCGGGGCAAACGGGAACCACGGGAGCATTCCACTCAGTCTTGTTGAACTTGTAGGAAAGACCAACGAGTACCGAAGGAATCTCGTTCCAGCTCTTGCCAGCGTTCCAGCCATCAACATGCTCTTGCATCTCGTCGAAACGCAGGTCGAGCAGGATGTTGACGTGATTGCTCACACGGAAGGTGTTCAACAAACCAGCACGGAAGCTGAAGTTACGCGACTCCTTGCCTTCGTTGGCCGAATACTCCCAGTTACCCCTGTCGTCGTTCATGAGCTCACGAGAATATACCCAGTGAATGCCCATACCGCCGTAGAGCACAGCGTTGTAGAAACGACCGGGCTTGTAGCCCATCACCCAGTTGGTGAGGTTGAACATCAGGTCGCCAAATGCACCAATGTTGTTGAATTGCTGCTTGTGGAAACCGTCTTTAGCAAGCTCGTTGCGGTAGCCCAGCACGCTCTCATAGTAGGCAGGTGTTGCACCCTTGAGCTGCTCAAACTCACCGCCGAAGCGTGCTCCCCACAGTGGAGAGAACCACTTGCCTACAGCGAGGTTGCCCTTCAGGCCAATACGATCGCCAAACTTAGCATGCTTGTCGTACTTCGACATCATGACGCCAGCTCCGCCTTCTGCCTCAACAAACCAGTTGTCCTGCATTCTGTTGAACAGATAGCCTTGAGCTGGATCCTCAACATAAGTCACCTCCTGAGCGTTGACTGCAGCAGGTGCCATCAGCATTGCGCATGCAAATGCTAATAATGTAATCTTTTTCATAGACTTACGTTTTTTTTGTTATTGTAATTAAACACTTAAAAAATTATATTCTACAACAAATTATGTGCAAATATATATATTTTTTGTGAATGGCGAGCACTCTTTTTCAAAAAAAGCGTTTTTATTCACCTTTTTTTTGTTTTTTCACCCAGTTTTCGATTTTTTCAGCGATATTTTCGGGTGTAAAACCAAATTTTTCTTCCAGTACCTTGTAGGGAGCCGATGCCCCAAAATGGTCAAGACCATATATATAGCCGTTAGGTATCACTCTGAGCAGGGTCGAGGGCAGTCCTGCTGTGAGTCCAAAGGCAGGCACTCCGCCCGGTATCACTTGCTCGCAATAGGACTTGTCTTGATTTAAGAACAAGCCTATCGAGGGTATCGACACTACTTGTGCCTTGATGCCGCTTGTGGCAATTATGCGTGCGGCATCGATGAGTGTTGCCACCTCCGATCCGTTGCCCACGAGCACAACATCGGGGTTGGCCTCGGCTTTCACCACATAGCCGCCGCGCTGGGCGCCCAGTGCATCGTTGTATCGGGCTGCGTAGTCGTTGCCATGCTGCGAGGGCAGGTCGGCAACGTTCTGGCGCGAGAGTATGAGCGCCGTTGGGGTAGTGGTGTTTTCCATTGCCATTTTCCAGGCTACCGTTGTTTCGGCAGCATCGGCCGGTCGCAGCACCAGCATGCTGTTGCGGCCGTGATGATTTTTGAGCTCCTCGAGCAGGCGTATTTGTGCTTCTTGCTCTACGGGCTCGTGGGTAGGTCCGTCTTCGCCCACGCGGAACGCGTCGTGGGTCCATATGAATTTCACGGGCAGCTCCATGAGTGCCGATAGTCTCACTGCCGGCTTCATGTAGTCGCTGAATACAAAGAAGGTGGCGCAGGCACCTATCAGGCCGCCGTGCAGGGCGATGCCGTTGATGATCGCTGTCATTGCCAGCTCCGACACGCCGCTGTGCAGGAATGCGCCGCCGAAGTCGTGTGGCTTGAAAGCTCCCGTCTTCTTCAGGAAGGCTTCGGTCTTGTCGCTGTTGGCCAGGTCGGCCGACGATACAATCATGTTGTGCTCTTTCTCGCCGAGCACGGCCAGCACGTCGGCACTCGCCGAGCGGGTGGCAATGCCTGGTTTGTGCACGATACTCGAGTAGTCGATTGCTTCTATCTTGCCGTCGATGTAGTTTTTCAGCTCTTGAGCCTTTTCGGGATTGGCTTCAATCCATTTTTGCTCTTGAGCCTTGCGCTCGACTACAATTTTCCTGAGCTCGTCGTTGCGCTTGGCATAGAGGTCGGCCACCTCGGCAAAGGTGACCCATGGGTTTTGTGGGTCACCCCCCAGGTTCTCTATAGTCTTCTCATAGCTTGCCCCCGACTTGCTCAGCGGGTTGCCGTGGGTGCTGCATTGCCCCTCATAGTTTTTCCCGTCGGCTGTCACGCAGCCGCGTCCCATGATGGTGTGTCCCACAATCAGGGTGGGGCGCATCGTCTCGTGCTGGGCTTTTTCTATGGCCTCGGCCATGGCAACGGGGTCGGTGCCGTCAACTTCGAGCACATTCCAGTTCCATGCGCGGTACTTGGCTGCTGTGTTCTCGTTGCTCACCGCGTCGCAGTCGGTCGAGAGTTGCACATCGTTGCTGTCGTAGAACATGATGAGATTGCTCAGCCCCAGGTAGCCGGCTATGCGGCCTGCCTCCTGAGAGATGCCCTCTTGCACGCCGCCGTCGCTGATGAAAGCATAGGTCTTGTGGCTGAACACAGGGCTGTAGTGCTGGCTTATAAACCGCTCGGCTATGGCGCAGCCCACGGCCATCACATGCCCTTGGCCCAGTGGACCCGAGGTGTTCTCTATCCCATGCTCGGGGTCAAGCTCGGGATGTCCAGGGCAGCGGCTGCCCCAGCTGCGGAAGCTCTTGATGTCGTCGATGCTGTACTTGCCCGTCAAGTGCAGCACGCCGTAGAGCATGGGCGACATGTGACCAGGGTCGAGGAAGAAACGGTCGCGGCCAAACCAGGTGGGGTCGTCGGGATCGTTGATGATATAACTTGAATAGAGCACGTTGATGAAATCGGCTCCCCCCATGGCACCTCCGGGGTGACCCGATTTGGCATTTTCAACCATGGCGGCAGCCAAGATGCGAATGTTGTTGGCAGCGCGATCCATCAGTTCTTTGTTTAACATAACGATTTGCTGTTTTTATTGGTTAGTATATAATATGTGTAGGTCTTATTTTTCACGAAAGTACAAAATTAAAGGTGTATCACCAAATTTTTGGATTGAAATGATTGCTGCCGTTCTCTTTATTCTGAAAAAAATGACTGCGGCTATGTTACGGCCGCAGTCATGCGATAAGTTTAGTAAGTGTTGTACTATTGCAATCAGGCCTTGGCCTTCAAATTGGTCTTGCTGCCCACACGCGCATAGAAGAGAATGTAGGCTGCGCACACAAGCACCACGGTGTAGCTGGTCAGGAAGCTGCCTGTCACATCGGCTACCCAGCCCTGGAGCGGAACAAGGATGCCGCCGCCCACAACCATGGTCATGAACATGCCGCTGGCAAACTCGGTGTACTTGCCGAGGCCTTCAACTGCCATGTTGAAGATGCCGCCCCACATGACCGATGTGCACAGGCCGCCAAGCACCAGAAACAAGATGCCCACGGGAACCTTTGCCGTGGTGAGCGAGCCGCTCGAGCCCTCGAAGCCGATGATGGGAACATGGACGCCTGTAGGGGCAAACATGCCGATGAGCACAAACACGATCACAACGCTTGCCAAGAAGCTCACCTGCGTGCGGCTGCTCACCTTGCCGCCTATGGCGCCGCCCACGAGACGGCCCACAAGCATAAGCAGCCAGTATACGCCGGCAATGGTAGCTGCAATCCCAGCATCCATGCCGAAACCTGGCGTGGCCGCATTGGTGGGCGTCGACAGGTACTGAAGCACATAGGTGGGCAGACCCACCTCAACGCCCAAATACAGGAAGATGGCAAGAATGCCAAGGTTGAAATGGCGGTATTTGAAAGCGCCTGTTGTGGTGTTGCCCTCGCTCTTGACGACGTTGGTCACAGGCTCGGGTATCTTGACGAGCGCAAGCACTACAAACACGAGTGCAAACACGCCAAGAGCGATAAACAGTGCCGGGTTGGCATCAGAGATCGAGGCCTTGGCCGTGTCGCCCACAAGCGCGCCTACCAAGATGGTGACAATTGTTGCTGCAAACGAGTTGCAGGCACCGCCGAACTGGATGAGCTGGTTGCCCTTGTTGCCGCCGCCGCCCAGGGTGTTGAGCATGGGGTTGACTACAGTGTTGAGCATGCACATGCAGAATCCGGCAATGAATGCGCCCAGAAGGTAAACCCAGAAGCTTTGCACGCTGTCCCATCCTGACACATATTCCAGAAACACGCCAACAAAGCCTATTGCGATTGCCAGCAGGGCTGTGTTCTTATAACCAATTTTCTTGAGCAGCAGTCCCGACGGTATACCCATCACCAAGTAGGCTATGAAGTTGGCCGTATTACCGAGCTGTGCCTGGAAGTTGGAGATGTGAAACTGGTTTTTGGTAATCACTGCCATAGGATTGCACAGGTTGGTGACAAATGCAATCATTGCGAAGAGTAGAAACATCATGATGATGGCTACCCATTGTTTTTTTTGTTGAGCCATTTTTGTTTTGTTTATGAATGTTATTATCTTATTTTTGGTTCCTTATTGAAAAAGAAGAAAAAATTTGCTGTATTGGTATCTCAGTGTAAATTTACAGCAAATTTTTTAATTGTCGTCTTTTTCGAGTGATTTCTGAAAAAAAAACTACTCTCTTTCAGTAGTCTTCCATCCTTGTCAGTATTCTCTTGGCCCGAAGATGTCGGTGCCTATGCGCACCATCGTCGAGCCTTGGTCGACGGCTATCTTCCAGTCGTGGCTCATGCCCATGCTCACATCCTTGAACTCAGGGTAGGTGAAAAATTCCTTCTTGAGCAGGTCGTAGGTGTGTCGCACCATGCCGAACTCGTGGGCCACTTGTTTCACGTCGGGGGTGTTGGTGGCCATGGCCATCACTCCTGTGATGCGCACGTGGTCATAGCCCTCGAGCTGGCCCTGGGTGGCCGCGTTGAGCAGCTCCTCGATGCTGAAACCACTCTTGGTCTCTTCTTGGGCCACGTGCAGCTGGAGCAGCACATCCACGCTTCGCCCTATGCGAGCGGCCTCTTTTTCTACAGTTTTGAGCAGCTTCACGCTGTCGATGCTCTCGATGAGTGTCACTACTGGCATGATCATGCGCACCTTGTTGGTTTGCAAGTGCCCTATCATGTGCCACTCGATATCGGGCGGGAGCTGGGGGTGCTTTTTCACCATTTCCTGGGCATGATTTTCTCCAAACAGGCGTTGACCAGCGTCGTAGGCCTCTTGCAGCTTCTCGACGGGATGATACTTTGACACAGCCACCAGTTTCACCCCCTCGGGTAGCTGCGACGTGATTTTGCTTATGTTTTCTCCTATCGACATAGTAGGTTGAAAAATGGTAGTTTAAATGTCGTTACATGTATAGTGTAGCGTGGCATGTGCTACTGCGCCGCCGCTGCACGCTACTGCTGGGCGCTGTCTTGCGCGTTCTGGCGGGCAGCCTTGTCGGCCAGTGTTTCTTTCAGGTTGGCAGCAAAGACGTCGAGAAGCGGCGTCTCGGTAATCTGGGCGATTTCGTAGTCAAACATGGTGCCGTTCATCCCCTTCATGAAGGTCTCGAGGGCATACTTGAACTCGCTGGCCTGCACCAGATAGTAGGATGGGGTGCGCTTCTCGGCAGCTGTCTTCTCGTCGATGGTGATCATGTTGATTTTCACTTTGTACCACTTGTCGCCGCTGTCGTCGTAGAAGATGTCGTCGAGACGCACTTTCTTGACTGCCGACACGGTGAACTCGCCTGAGATGTAGGGCTGCATTTCTTCGGTGATTCTTGCCTCGGCCTCGGTAAACGAAAGCGCGTCGACCAGATAGGGCTCGGTTACCGTCTTTATGTTGCCAGTTTCGAGTGTTTTATCGTATTTTACTTTTGTTTCAAACCATTGTGACATGTTGATGATACTTTTAGAATATTAATGACTGTATATAAATTGATTGTCTTGATTGATGTGTATTTTTGCAATGCAAAGTTACACATTTATTTCAATTATTGATAACTTTGTAACCGATATGAGCGATTTTTTCAGAACCATTCAAGCCGAGTCGCGAGGCCTATACAAGGAGAAAATGAGCAAGTTTATCTCCTTTGCTGTCCCTGTCGTCACGGCCGACCAGGCTCGTGCAGTGGTGAAGCGCATAGCCAACGAGTACCACGACGCTCGGCATTGCTGCTGGGCCTATATGATAGGCACTGCCCGCAACGAGTATCTCTCGAGCGACAACGGCGAGCCCTCGGGCACGGCAGGCAAGCCCATCTTGGGGCAAATCAACTCCTATGGCCTGACCAACGTCGTGATTGTTGTCGTGCGCTACTTCGGCGGCATCAAGCTGGGCACCTCGGGCCTTATAGGCGCTTACCGTGAAGCGGCGCGCCAGGCCATTGCCAGTGCCGTGATTGTGGAGTGTCACGAGCAGGCACGTGTCACTTTCAATTTCCCCTACTTGAGCATGAACGATGTGATGAAGATTGTGAAGGCCGACGAGAAGATCCACGTGATCGACCAGAAGTTTGACAACGACTGCCTGATGACGCTCGAAACCGATGCCGACCGCCTGCCGCCATTGAAGCAGCGGTTGCTCGATGTCACGGGGCTGGCTGTCATCTCGGGCTGAAACAGAACCGGGCCCGGCAGTGGCTCAGCCTGCCGCTGTCGACCGACAGCTTGCAGTCGAGCCCATCGTTGTCGTTGAGGTTTACTTCCACAGTGTCGCCGCAACGGGTCTCGTGCATGAAGGCGATTTCGAGGCGGCGCACCAGTTGCTTGTCATATTTTTCAAGCGGGAATTGATTCATGAGCAATTCGAGATACTTCACTGTGTTTACATGTCGGTTGATGTCGCAATCGGTGTACTTGAATGTGTAGCTGGTGCTTTTTGTGGCTTCGGTCACCATGTGCAGGCGGCCTTGCGGGGCAACGCTGCTTTTTCGGTCCGAAATATTGTTGCTTATGTAACTCAGCTTTGAAATATCTACTCCCTCGCGGGTGGCATAGTTTATTACCATCCATATTGTGCGCACACCGCCTATCACCACGCCGTCTTTGTCGCATATTTCCATGTTGCGCTGCGAGAAGTGGCGGTTGTAGTTCTCGATCCATGTGGTGAAGCTGTACTGCTCGTTCACTCGTGGATATCGTGTCATCTCTACGGTCACTCTCGAGAGTACCCAGCCTTGGTTTGCCTCTATGAGCTTGCTGTAGCCCACTCCCCATGCATTGGCATGCAGGGTGGCTACCTCGATGATGCGGCTCATCACCAGCGTGAGGGGCATCTCTCTCTCAGGATTGCACTCGGCAGCTGTGAGAAGGTATTTTTGCGTGAATTTTTTGCTGTTGTTTGTTTCCATGCCTTGGTTTGCTTTTTACTGAAATTATGATGCAGTGATAATTGTGGAATCATTTGATGCCACAATGGCGTTTCAGCTCGGCGGTCGACGAGTGCTTCTTGCCGTTTAGGTCAAAAAGGTACTGGTCGATGCTCGTGGGGGCCATGTGCTTCACGCGGTCGAAACGCTCGGGGTGCAAGATGCGGGTCACCACGATGCGCTGTATCTTCAGCTTGTTGCACTGTGCTGTGCTGTAGCCCATCTTGGCAGGCTCGCGGCCAGGCCCGTTGCTGCTCCAGTAGGTGATATTGCCCTCATGGTCAAAGCCAGTGAAGACGACGCTGTGCCCGGCCTCCTGGTCATCGCCCTTCACGCCGTTGTCGCCTATGATGGCACCGCGGTCGCTGCCGCGGTCGTCGTTCCGGTTCCAGAATATTTTCACAATGTCGCCTGGCACCATGTGACTCCATATCGGGTTGTTGAGCCATTGCTCGTCGGTCATGTAGGGCTCGTCGGGTGTCTCCTTGTTTTTCGTGCTCTTGGCGCCACGGTAGGCCGTCATGCTGAAGCCGGCACCCAACTCGTGCACCAGGCAGCCCAGCGACGGGCCGTTGGCGTTGGCACGCCCCCAGAAGCCCTGGCCGTCGGCTTGCGAGAGCCCTTGGGGATTGAGAGGCCCGACAATGCCCACACAGGGCTTCATGTTGATCCAGGCTTGGCGTGAGATTGCCCCCTTGCTGTCCCACATGATGAGCGCCTTCACGATGACCGAGTAAGTGGCGCTCGAGCAAAACGACGGCTGTGCCAGGACGGGGTCGAAGTGGGGCTTCTTGTCGCCCGGGTGCATCTGGAAGGCATTGTCAAGCCCTTGCCAGGCAGTGGTGGCAAAGGTGGCCGTGGGCTGGCTGCCCGTGTAGTAGCCTCCATGTTGGGGAAAGGAGTCGATAGCTGCCAGTATCGTCTTTTGCCATTGCACGTTTACTTTCTCCTTGGCCATGGTGGGCATTGCAGTGCCGCACAGGATGAGGAGTAATGAAAATATAGTGTTTTTAAATACTTTTATCATGATTTCGGTGTATTCACGTCTCAAAGGTAATGAAAAAAACGGGATTTTTGTACTACCTTTGCATGACAAAATTGAGGACAACATGTTTGATTTTTTTAAGAAGAAAAAAAACGACGCCACTCTGTTTTATCACACCGATGTGCACTGCCACATCCTGCCTGGCGTTGACCACGGCTCGGCCTCGGTGAGCGATTCGCTCGAGATGCTCAGGGCCGAGCTCGACATGGGCGTGAATCGTGTGATCTTGACGTCGCACACTACTGCCGAAACCTTTGAAAACACTCCCGAGACCCTCTCGGCCGCCTTTACCTTGCTCAAGCAGGCCGTTGCCGATGCCGGTCTCGACATCGAGTTGCATCTGTCTTCAGAATATCGCATCGACGAGTATTGGAACAAGCTCTATGCTGCTGGCCGCGTGCTGCCCATGCCTGGCAACTACATCCTGCTCGAGAACTCATTCACCCAGGAGCTCATCGAGATCGACCAGCTGCTCTTCGACTTGCAGTGCAAGGGGTTTCATCCCATCTTGGCACATCCCGAGCGCTACCACTACTACTACGACCGTCGTGAGCGCTATGGGCGCCTGCATGCCAACGGGGTGAGCTTCCAGCTCAATATTCTCTCGCTGGCAGGCTACTTTGGGTCGGGCGCAAGAGAGATTGCGCTGTGGCTCATCAAGAACAACCTCGTCGACATGCTGGGTAGCGACATGCACAACCTGCAGCATGCCGAGATTATCAAGGATTATATCGCAAGCCGCGACTGGAAAAAGATTTCGTCCAAAATACAGGGCCGCATCGTCAACGACATGGTGCGCTGATGCTTGAGGCAACGTGTTGCTGGCTGAAATTTTTCCAAGATAGCAAGGCAATAAACAAATTGAGCGGGACAAAGTCGTTGTGTCATCTCACGACTTTGTCCCGTCTCCTTGTTCTGTCGGGTGGATTTATGGCGGCCTATCTCACATAGAGGTCGAAGGGCGTCTCCTTGCCGTCGACTTGGTAGCTGCCTTGGTACTGTATCCCGTCGTAGCTCCCCGAGAGGGTGCCTTGCAGCTTGTTGCCCTTGCCGTAAATCGACACTGTGAGTGCCTCGCCGTCTTGTATGCCCAGCAAGTGCAGCTTGCCTTGCTCCTTGCCGTTGGCTACATAGCTGCCCGAGCCTTTCACGTTCTGCGGGTCCTTAAGATTAAGCACCATCACAAATTCCCGTTTTCCAATGTGGCCTGCCAGGGTGGGCATCGTCGGTGTAGAAGCATGGTGTTGTTGAGCCATGTGTCTCGAGGGCATTTCGCCCTCTATCTCGCTGGCAAAGGGATCGGCTCCGCCCATCATCGAGTTCATCATGGCTTGCATGGCACTGTCGGTCTGCTGCATTTCGGCCATGGCGGCCTGCATCATCGAGTCGGCTTGTGCATCGCTCATGTTGCCGCTTGTAGTCACCGTGATTGTACCATTGGGTGTGTGGGTCACTGTGGTGTGCTCTCGTGTGGTATAGTGAGAGTAGTGCACGCTGCTGTGGCTGGCCAGCCAAGCGATGAGCATGATGATGATGAGCACAACAGCTATGGCTCCAAGTGTAATGGCAACCCAGAAGAACTTGCGTCGGTGACGCTTTTCAGCTTCGTGGAATGGGGGAGGGGTGATGCCTGACCCGAGAGACTCCTGGGTGTCAAGCACATCGGACTCCTGTGCGGGCTTCAGGTCGTCGCGTTCCCATATTTTTTTTTCATCATGAGAGACATTGGCCGCGGGTGTGCCGCAATTGGGACACACTTTGGCCCCGTCGGGGATGACTTGCCCGCAATGATTGCATATATTTTTCATTTTTTGTTGATGATTTTCTTTACAAAGTCGATGATGAACATTGCTGTGGCCTGTGTGCCCAGCAGCGAGGCATCGATGCTCAAGTCGTAGCTTGCAGCATCGCCCCATTTCTTGTCGGTGTAGAAATTGTAGTACTCGGCACGCAGCTTGTTTTTCTTTTCGGCCTTCTCGCGGGCCTCTTTCTCGGTTTTGGCATCGCCGCGGCTCATGATGCGCTGCACGCGGTCTTCAATCGAGGAGTGGACAAACACGCTCACCACCTTGCAATGGTCGCGCAGCAGGTAGTCGGCCGTGCGTCCCACAATCACGCATGGACCGCGGTCGGCCAGCTGTGTCATCACTTCGCTTTGGGCGCGGTATATGCTGTCGTCGCTCAGCGGCGTGTCGCCTATGAAGTAGGCCCCTGTGTTGTAGCCCAGGTTGAACGACCACAGGCTCGAGAAGAAGCGAGGCGACCGCTCGTCGGCCGCTTCAAAGAAGTCTTCGTTCACCCCGCTCGACTTGGCAGCCTCGCTCAGCAGTTCCTTGTCATAGTAGGCAACGCCCAGCCCTTTGGCTATGAGCTGTCCTATTTCTCGCCCTCCGCAACCAAACTGGCGACCTATGGCTATTACATAAGTTTTGTCATTTTCCATATCTCATTCTTTTTTAGCGATTGTTTTGCAGTGTTATGTCATCACATGGCGAGCGTGCTATTGCCCGATGGTCTCGGGTGGTAGCGGCTCGGCAGGCTTTGGATGCAGCATGTCATCCCCGTTTACAATAAACGTCGACGGTGTGATGCGCCCATTTTGATATTGCCCAACAAATTTTGTGCCACCATAGTGCACAGGGTCGGTCACGAGCTCAAATATGCGCTCAAAGCGCGTTTTCCCGCTGGCATTTACCCACATCTGTTGCAGGAGCAGGATATTGTCGGTCGTGGTGACGGCATTTTTCACAATGAAATAGCAATTCTTTATTTTCAACACCCCATACAGCAACTTGCGTGCCGCGGCTGGCTCTTGCATCATGTCGTAGCTTGCTATTTCCACACGGGTGCCGCCGGCTGTCATGGGGCGCAGGGTAAGAGAGAAGAAGGGAAGCTCGTAGTTGGTGCTCACAATGCTGTCGAGCACTGGCTGCAGCGCAGCGATGAGTGCCTGCTGCTCGCCACGCCTGTTGAAGGCAAGGTTTTGCAGTTTCATATAATCGGTTTTCTCCGGAATCATGCCTGACTGATCCCTGGTGAACTGCTTGGGCACAACGACGGTATTTTTGTCGCCTGCACTGGCACACAGAGCCAAAAGGGCAGCAGTGAGTATCAAAATGTTTCTTAGCATCGTTAATCTCTCGTTTTGATTTACTCAAAAATACTGCTTTTGCGATAAAATCCAATACAATCGATGTCAAAAAAAACTTAAATGCATGCCCGTGCCCCCTTTCACACAGCAACGGAGACAGCGACTGTTTCTCGCTATCTCCGTTGCTATTATACGGGCACGGCTTTAAGCCCCGCTATTGCATCGAGTAGGTGTGCACGCTTGTAGCCTGGGCCGATGGCAAGTAGTTGATGCCCCACCAGCACATCTGCAAGAGGCAAAAACTCACGATGAGCATCCAGCAGGCCAGCCGTTGATGCTGCTTGTCGTAGCGCGCAAGGTGCAGGTAGGCCAAATACGACAGCCACGTGACTGCTGCCCATGTCTCTTTGGGGTCCCAAGCCCAGTAGTGTCCCCAGGCTTCTTTGGCCCACAATGCTCCCATGAGCATGCCCAGTGTGAGCAGTGCCAGCCCGGCACACACCAGGTCGTCTTTTGATTGGCCGCTTGTGCCCGAAGCTGTCTTTTTCCTGAATGCCAGCTCATAGATGGCAATGAGCGTGGCTGCCCCCATGAGTGCATAGGCTATCATGTAGGCAATGACGTGGGGCGCAAACCATGGGCTCTGCAGTGCGGGCATGAGGGCTTTGCTGTGTATTTCGGGCCGTAGCAGGTTGATGCCTACAAAAACGATGGCCATGATGGTGGTGAGCGGCAATATCCAGCGATAGCGCCATCGCCCATACACGACCATGCCTGTCATGGGAAGGAAAAGCGAGTACCACAGCCGTGTCTCGCCCATGGTGCGCATGGGAGGCCGTTGCAGTGCTACCCACATGATGACAATGTAGACGAGAAAAATGAGGATGCCTGCCAGTGTCGTTGTGCAGGCCAGTGTGAAACGCTTTTGCCACGAGGCCCATGCGCCCACACACCACAGCACTATAGCTGCTATGGCAAAATAGATGAAGTAGTCCCAAATCATGCCTTTGCCTCCTTCCTTGACTTTGCCCCAGCCAGCATGCCTATTGCACCTATGCAAAGCAGCCCGAAGCCTGCATACACGGGCGTGAGCCACGGGTCGCGCACAAGTTCAAACACACTATACTGGCTCATCGGGCCCATGGCCTGGTCGTAGCCATACTGGTATATCTTCCATCCGTTCACGCTATAGGGCTTATTCACGTCGATGGTGGCTTGGATGTGTTTGCCGTCTTGGGTCATGATTTCAACCTCCGAGGCAAAGCGCTTTGGCATCTTGTCTTCTTTGTACTGTTCCATGATGAACTTGTCGAGCTGGATAGCCACATCCAGGTTGTGCACCTGGTTGTTGCTGTCGAGCCCTCTCCACTCGGGCTGGCCATACTCGCAAAACATCTTGAGCCGTTGCATGTCGGCCGAGCCGAGTGTGCCGCACACGATGACCAAAAACAGCCCTATGTGGCTTGCCAGTGAGGGCACCCTGGCCCAGCTCAAGTGCGCAGTCTGCTTTACTGCTACAAGTCCTAATATGGTTGTGAGCAAAAAGAAAATCAAGACAAATGGCCAGAACGACAGCATCTTGCTCAACCCGAGGGGGTCGAGAGGTGCGGCTTGTGCGCTCACTTGCTGCGTGACGCCCATTATCGCGGCGAGAACTGTTGCATAGACCAGCGTGGGCACTGCTGCTTTCCAGCTCATGAGATATCTTATTGCATACACTTTGTCCTTGACTGCATAGCCCAATGCCAGCAGCAGGACATAGATGGCCATCATGAAGATGTTGACTGGCCAGGCAAATACGTCCCAGTTTACTGGGCCTACCGAAAATTGGAGAAGGACTCCAACTATTACAAGTCCTCCTCCAATTGTTATGCCTTCTTTAGGCGACCATGGTTTTTTCCACATGGGGTTTAGATTTCAATGAGTTTCTTGTTTTTCTTGGCACTCTTGACCCATTGCGGGACCACGGTGTCGAGAAATTTTTTCTTCTTCTGTTGCAGCAACGGCAGGTTTTGACCTATGAAGGCTTCAGCCTTGGCCTTGGTCGATAGGTCGGGCAGCGGCACGTCGCCTGTGTAGCCGTGCTTGGCAAGCACCTTGGCATTGGCCAGACGGGCTTGTTGTGCAAAGTCGAGGGCATGTCCCAAAATGCGCATCACCTCTTGAGGAGCGTGGAACGAGGCGCCGTGGCTGGCTACTGCATAGTCCCAACGCCACTGGCTCTTGCGTATCAGGCTTTGCACGGGTTTCATCTCGGCATCGGTGGCACCGTGGTCGAAGGCAAATTTTGCCTCGATATGGGCTGCTGCAAGTGCTTTCTCTACCCGCACCCTTATCTCGTTGCACTTGCGCTGACGCTCATACACGGCCTGGCGCAGTGTGTCGGCACTCTCCCGGTGGCAAGTCTGGCACGTGCGGTCGATGTGGGCGAGCGGGCTCATGATGTGGTGGTCGGTGTACTTGACTCCGCCTTCGCTTATGTAGGGCATGTGGCAGTCGGCACAGCTCACGCCGCGCTGGCCGTGTATACCCATTGTGAAAAGTTCATATCCTGGATGCTGTGCTTTCAAGATAGGAGTCTTTGAAAGCGGGTTCACAAAGTCCTTGAAATTGATCTTGTCGTAGTAGGCTTCCATGTCCTCTACACTCATGCCGTTGTCTTGGGGGAAAGTGAGGTACTTGCCTTCGCCTGCAAAGTAGTACTCGGTGTGGCACTGGGCGCACACGAGCGAGCGCAATTCTTGGTGAGAGGCTTTTTTCACGTCTTTTCCTGCACGTGCCCATGCCTCGTATAGGGCAGGCCGCGATGGCTTCAAGTCCATCGTGCGGGCGTCGTGGCAGTCGGAGCAGCCTATCGAGTTCACCACTTCCGAGCCCCATTGGCTCCACTTGGCAGCATAGAAGTTCTTGATGCCCTTCTCGCGCATGAGTCGAGGCACGTCGGGACCCTTGCACGTCCAGCAGGTGCCTGGTTGGATGTCGCCGTCGCCATCGATTCCCGGATTGCCGGTGCGCAGTATCTCTCGCATGTCATCGATGGCATGGTGATGACCGCGCGGCGTGTTGTACTCCTTGCTGAAGGCGTATCCATCCCACAAGATCACCATCTCGGGGTGCTGCTCAAGAGCGTCCTTGCGCTGTGAACCGTTAAACTCGCTTTCAAATGATGTGTCGGCCGTCATGGCCCACGACTCATACTCGCGCGGGAAGTCCTTGGCAAACTTCTCGTTTTGCGCTACGATTGAGTCGGTCATGGGGGTGCGACGGTTGTTGAACACGCTTGCTACCTCGGCCCTGCGTTGCAGCAGCGATGAACATAGAAGGCCCAGAACGAAGACAATCACCATCGATCCTCCGAAGATGAGCCACCCTTGCCATTTTTTCAGTTGCTTTGCCATATTTTGATATTGTCTTTAGTTTTCTTGTTCTTGTTTCCTGTTTATAAGGCCGTGCTTGCCACGCCTCAATTTGTCATTTTGCCAGGATCATGCCCCAAGGCTCGTTGCAGCCACGCAGGCACGGGGTCGGGGGGCAGTGGCACTTGACTCTCGGCCATGGGCGTCGAGCTGAGCGAGTTCATGCCGCCATGAGGCACATTGCGGTGACAGTCCCAACAGGCTTTGCCCTCTCCGCGCTTGGCCATCATGTAGTCGATGCGCCCCGTCTTCACAAATTCTTGGTTGAGCTGCTTGTGACAACGTATGCAGTTGTCCATGATCACCTCTTTGCTCCCTTCTTCGGCCATGATGGCCTGCCGCTCGCTGTGGGTCACAAAATAGGCCACGTGCTTCATGCCGTCGGTGCCCTTGAAGGCATAGTGCGACACGATGTTGTCATTGGGCACATGACAGTCGTTGCAAGTCACGTCACGACCGTGTGACGAGTGGCTCCAGGTAGCATAGTAGGTCGACATGATGTGGCAGTTTACACATGCTGCCGGGTCATCACCTATGATATAGGTGTGCATGCGGAGAAGATAGGCAAACAGAATGCACAGGCCTGCGATCACTCCAAGTATCGAGACCAGCGTCACTTTTTGTCGGTAGCTGAAGTAGCTGGGTATAGCTTTTATCTTCTCTTTCAGCTTCATGTCGTTTCGATTTTGTTATGGTATTTTACTTTGTTCACAAATTTAGTGATTACTTTTTAATTTTTCAATATACTCGTTAATAAATTTCAACTTAGATTATAAAAAACTACCGAAAACCATAGTCGTGCGATGGCAAGTGCTGTAGATTGTAAAAAAAGAGAGCGCCAAGTCTCTTTCCGAGATTCAGCGCTCTGCTATTGTTGTTGTGTATCTCTCTCTCTGTTTACCCAAAGTTGTCGTACATGATGCTTTCGGCATCGACGCCTATGCTGTCGAGATACTCGGTCACCGTCTTGATAAGCATGGGCGGCCCGCACAGGTAGTACTCGCAGTCTTCGGGGGCTTCGTGGTCTTTGAAGTAGGTGTCGCGCACGCAGTTCACGGCAAAGCCTGCGTAGTACTTCACGCCTTTCTCGTCGGCTACCGGGTCGGGACGGTCGAGCGAGAGATGGAAGTGGAAGTTGGGGTAGTCCTTTTCAAGTTGCCAGAAGTCTTCGAGGAAGAAGGCCTCGTTGAGGGCGCGGGCACCGTAGAAGAAGTGCATCTCGCGGTCGCGGCAGTGCAGAGTGCGCAGCATGTGCATGATCTGGCTGCGCAATGGTGCCATGCCAGCTCCGCCGCCTATCCATATCATCTCCTTTCCCGAGGTGAAATTGGGGTGGAAGTCTCCATAGGGGCCGCTCATGGTCACCTTGTCGCCCGGCTTGAGCGAGAAGATATAGCTCGAGGCGATGCCGGTGGGCACATTCTGGAACCCAATCTTGGGCTTGGGCAGGAATGGCGTGGTGGCGATGCGCACCGTGAGGGTGATGATGTCGCCCTCGTCGGGATAGTTGGCCATCGAGTAGGCGCGTGTTGTCTCCTCGGGGTTGTGGGCCTTGAGCGAGAAGAGGTTGAACTTCTTCCAAGTACCCAGGTATTGCTCGCCTATGAGCGACTTGTCGAAGTCCTTGTCATAGTCGATGCAGTCGTAGGCCGGTATCTTGATTTGCGCATAGGAGCCTGGTATGAAATGCATGTGCTCGCCCTGAGGAAGGGCCACCTTGAATTCCTTGATGAACGACGACACATTCTTGTTGCTTATCACCGTGCATTCCCACTCCTTGACTTCAAGCACCGAGTCGGGCACCTGAATCTTGAGGTTGTCTTTCACTTTCACCTGGCATCCCAGTCGCCAGTGCTCCTTCTGCTGCTTGCGGGTGAAGTGCACAGTCTCGGTGGGCAGGATCTCGCCGCCGCCCTCGAGTACTTGTACCTTGCACTGGCCGCAGCTGCCCTTGCCGCCGCATGCGCTCGAGAGCATCACGCCCTGGGTGTGCAGCGTGTTGAGCAGGGTCGACCCCGTCGTCACCTCAAGGTCTTTCTTGCCGTTGTTGATGTCGATGTGCACTTTGCCCGAAGGCACGAGGTAGTGTTTGGCCACCAGCAGCAAAATCACGAGCAGCAAGGTGATCACAAGGAATATTGCCGCGCTGCTTAACACGGTTACACTCACATTGGTTTCTGCTATAAGTATCATTGTCTTTATCCAAGTTTAATGCCCAGGAAGCTCATGAAGGCTATGCCCATGAGCCCAGTAATTATAAATGTAATGCCTATGCCACGCAACGGCTTGGGTACATCGCTGTAGGCCAGCTTCTCGCGTATGGCGGCCAGGCCCACGATGGCCAGCAGCCAGCCTATGCCGCTGCCTGCACCATACACGGTGGCCGTGAGCGCACTCCCAAAGTCTCGCTGCTGCATGAACAGGGCGCAGCCCAGTATTGCACAGTTCACTGCAATGAGCGGCAGGAATATGCCCAGCGAGTTGTAGAGCGAGGGCGAGAATTTCTCAACAGCCATCTCCACAAGCTGGGTGGCCGACGCGATCACTGCGATAAACATGATCAAGCCCAGGAAGCTCAGATCGACGCTGCCCAGTGCAGGTGCAAGCCATTTCATCGCCCCAGGTTGCAGCACATAACGGTCGAGTGCGTAGTTGAGCGGCAGTGTCACCACCAGCATGAAAGTAACAGCCACGCCCAGGCCGAATGCCGTTTTTACATTCTTGGAAACTGCCAGAAATGAGCACATTCCCAAAAAGTAGGCAAATATCATGTTGTCAACAAAAATTGACTTTACAAATAGATTTAATTCTTCCATTGTGTTGCGATATCTTTGTGGTTGTTACTTGATTATTCTTCTTGCAGGTCTTTGTTGAGTGCACGGTGCACCCATATCAGGCAGGCCACCACGATGAGTGCCATGGGGGGCAGTATCATCAGGCCGTTGTTCATGTAGCCGTGGTCATAGCACCATTGGGGCACCACATGGTAGCCCAGTACGGTGCCGCTGCCCAGCAGCTCGCGGAAGAAGGCCACGATCACCAGGATGATGGCATAGCCCAGACCGTTGCCTATGCCGTCGAGAAACGACGGCCAGGGCTTGTTGCTCATGGCAAAGGCCTCGAGCCGGCCCATCAGGATGCAGTTGGTGATGATCAGGCCAATGAACACCGAGAGCTGCTTCGAGACATTGTAGTCGTAGGCCACAAGAAATTGCTGCACGATGATCACCAGTGCTGCCACAACCACGAGCTGCACAATGATGCGTATGGTAGTGGGTATGGTGTTGCGTATGAGCGAGATGATTACATTGCTGAATGCCAGCACTGCCGTGACCGAAATGCCCATCACGATTGCAGGCTCGAGATTGACGGTCACCGCCAGCGTGGAGCATATGCCCAATATCTGCACAAGGACAGGATTGTCTTTGGAGAACGGGTTGAATAAAGCCTCTTTATTTTTCTTTGATAACATAGTGCTTTCTTGAGTTATTTTGCGGTTTCACCTTGTAGTTTCTTGAAAAACGAGTCATAGGGAGCCAGGCAGTCGGTGAGCATGCTCGACACGCCGCGGCTTGTGATAGTGGCACCCGAGAGTGCGTCGACATGGTCGGCGCCGGTCGTGCTCTTTTGCCCCTTTTTGAGCACCTCTACGCCCTTGAAGGCTCCGTTCTCATAGAGTTTCTTACCCTTGAATTCATCCTGGAACGGCTTCTCGGCAATGCGTGCGCCTAGACCGGGAGTCTCACCCTCGTGTGAGAAGTTGGCGCCATACACGGTCTGGCCGTCACTCTCGACAGCCATATAGCCCCATATAGGTCCCCAAAGGCCGGCGCCGTACATCGGGATCACATATTTTGTGCTGCCGTCGTCGAGCTTGCTCACATACACCGGCAGCACCCGCTGGCTGGTTGGCTTCTTCACGTTGGCTTTCATGTCCACCTTGAAGGCTACGTCTTGTGTGCTGTCGGTCACGTTGCCTTGGGCGTCGATGAGGTACTGTTTCACAATATACTTGTCGAAGGTGGCGCCCACCTCGCCGTCGGCTGCTGTCTTGTGGATGGCGCTCAGTATTTGCGACCGGGTGTCGTTGGCCTTGTTCTCGTCTTGCTTGGGCTTGAGTTCCATGTAGACAAATGCCAGCACGGCGCCCACCAGGATGACCATGATGGCCGAATAGAGGATTTGATAGGTATTGCTGTTTCTGTTCATAGTTGTGTCCCTCCTTTACTCGTTAGTAGAGCGCGTGGCTCGTTTAAGTCGGCGATTGATGTTTACGCTCACTACGCAATGGTCGATGAGCGGTGCAAATGCGTTCATGAGCAGCACGGCCAGCATTGCGCCCTCGGGATAGCCGCCGTTGTACACGCGTATCAAGATGGCAATCACGCCTATCAGGAAACCGTAGATGTACTGCCCCGTGTGGGTGCGTGCACCCGTCACAGGGTCGGTTGCCATAAACACTGCTGCAAAGGCAAAACCGCCGTAGCACAGTTGCGCCAGCGGGTCGAGAAACGATGCGGGGTAGGTGGGTGTGGCGCAGGCATGGGCCACAAATCCCATGACCAGACCGCCAGCCACCACCGAGCCCATCACACGCCACGATGCCACGCCAGTCACAAGCAACACCAGGGCGCCTATGAGGATGCAGGCCACCGAGGTCTCGCCCGGGCTGCCGGCTATGGTGCCCCAGAAGGCGTCGGCCGTGCTGATGGCATGGCCAGCCACGTCGTGCAAGGGGTGCAGCACGTTGCCCACATTGGTGGCCACCTGCCCGAGTGGGGTGGCGCCCGTGAAGGCGTCGCTCACCGGCCCGTTGCCGCCGAAGCCAAGAGCAGCACTCGTTTTCACAAAGGCCAGGTCGCCGCTCATCTTCGATGGATAGCTGAAGAAAAGAAATGCGCGGGTCACCAGTGCCACATTAAATATATTCATGCCTGTGCCGCCAAACACCTCCTTGGCAAAAATGACTGCAAATGCCACTGCAATGGCTGTCATCCACAGCGGTGTGTTGATGGGCACAATCAAGGGTACGAGCAGGCCGGTCACCAGGTAACCCTCCTGTATCTCCTTGTGATGAATCTGTGCACTTATAAACTCGATGCCCAGTCCCACCACATAGCTTACTATGATGACGGGCAGCATGGCCAGCAGTCCAAACAGCCACATGGTGAACCATCCTGTTTGGGCTGCCTGTCCCAGTGCCAGGTAGTGTTGCAGCCCCACGTTGTACATGCCGAATAGCAGGCACGGTATCAAGGCTACAATCACAGTGCTCATGGTGCGCTTCATGTCGTTGGCATCGTGGATGTGCACGCCGCAACGCGATGTCGTGTTGGGCGTAAACAAGAAAGTCTCCATTCCGTCATACACCGACTGCAGCTTGGCCAGCTTGCCGCCCTCGTGGAACGACGGACTTATCTTGTCCATGAATTTTTTAAGAGCTTTCACTATTGTGTATTACTTTAATGTTTTGTATTCAATTTATTGTCTCATTGTCGTTTATTCCATCTCTTTCTTCATTTTGTCGAGCCCTTGCCGCACGATGCGCTGCAACTCGAGCTTGGAAGTGTCGGCATACTCGGCCAGGGCAAAGTCTTCGGGAGCCACCTCATAGATGCCCAGTTGCTCCATCTTGTCGATGTCGAAGGCAATGATCGACTTAATTAGAAACTCGGGGTAGATGTCCATGGGCAGCATGCGGTCATACTCGCCACTCATCACAATGGCACGTTCGCCACCTTGCAGGCGGGCATCCATCTTCACTTTTTTCCTCCTGCGTCCCAGCAACCATCCTGTGAAGTCGCGGTAGATGCTGAATTTCTTGGGGCTGAGCGAGGCCCAACCCATAAACTCGTCGGGATGATCATTCTCGGGTATCACGGTGATTTGCCTGTAGGGGGCGCGCAGGTATCCTGTCTCGGGGTCCACCTTGGAGCCGGTGAGCACGTTGCCGCTTATGTAGCGCTTGTTCAACTTGCTGTCGCCGGCAATGTTTCCCTCCACCAGGTCGGCAACTGGACTGCCCATCACCGTCTTTACATATTGTGGCGTTGCCACCTCCGAGCCGTCGACAGCCACAATTGTGTCGAAGCTTGCCATGCCAGTCGCGAGCAGCTCGCCTATGCGGGCCAGGGTCACGACATCGAGCGTCCACACTACCTCACCCTTGTTGACGGGTTTCACATTGTTGATTTGCACGCCGGCGTTGCCTGCTGGGTGAGGCCCGTCGAAGACGTTGGTTTCAGCACCTTCCACTTCAATCACATGGCCCGGGGCACAGCCCAGATACACCTTGCCGCTGGTGAGGCTTGCAAGTGCCTCTACACCTTTTTTAATATAATGCTGCTTGTCGCCAGTCACCAGCAGGAGGTCGGGCGCGAGTGGTGCCGAGTCGAAACAGGTGACAAAGATGTCGCGTGGTGTCACGTCGGGGTCGGGTACGATGTCGTAAGGGCGCTGGCGCAACATGACCCACAGTCCCGACTCGAGCAACGCAGCCTTCACCCCAGCGTCGAGCCTGGGCTTGTGGCGGCTGTCGCTGCCGTCGCACGCAATCTCTATCGACTCAATCTTGCGCCGGTCGCCACGGTTCACCGCTTTCACCACGCCGCTCACCGGACTCACGACTTTCACCTCCTCGTGCTTCTTGTCGTGGTACAATGCTTCTCCGGCAGCAACGTGGTCGCCCACCTGTTTTTCCATGCGGGGAGTCACGCCCCAGAAGTCGTCGGGTACAATGCCGCACAGCTTGGGTGCGGGTGCGCTTGCTACCGTGCTTGTGGCGATGCTTCCCTCAAGATTTAGGTTGTAACCTTTCTTTAACTTGATTGTTGCCATTAGGTTATAGGTTTTTTTATAAATTATATACAATTTTGGGCAAAGTTAGTAAATATAAAATACTCTCGCAAGTGATTTGCGATTGTCTTTTGGCGGTTTCTTTCCCTTCTTTCCCTCATTGTTGTCGCTGCCTTTCAATGGTGCCAGCCCCGATTTATGTTGTACAACATGTTGCCGTTTTACTGGTTTGAAAAAATGATTAAATTTTATTGTTTTTTGACGCAAAATAGCGTTTCGACGTTGTTTTATTAAAATAATTGTAATACATTTGCGTTGATTTTAGTGAAATGTATCCAGGCACCTATGGCGTCATGGGATGGTGATTTGTGCTAAATCGATGTTTTATAATTCATTTTCAGCCTCGTGCTGGGAAATTTAACGCAATTTTGAAGCACAGGCTACCATTTGAGTTGAAGCGAAAGAAATTACTAACGATTAATAACAATTTAATTAATTAATTTTTTAACATTTTATTCATTAAAAATTATGGAAGCTACAAAACCAAATGCTCCTCAGCAGCCAAAACCGCAGGCTCAGCCTGCAAAGGCCGTTAAAAAAGCTGACAACAACAAACCTGTTACCAGCGATGTTAAGGGTATTAAGAATGCCATCTGGGTTATCGTTATTTGCTTTGTGCTGGCAGAATGTTTCTACATTTTCGGTCTCGGAAATGGTGGCAACTTCAAGTTCAGCGATGCAGGCAACTATCTGTGCCATTGGGCAATGCCAGCCGGCGTTACCAGCACCCCGCAAAACTTGCTCGGTACAATGTATATGGGTGGCTTCGTGGTACCTATCATCCTCACCTGCTTGTTCACTGTGATCGTCCTGGCCATTGAGCGCTGGTTCGCCCTGAGCAAGGCCGGTGGCAAAGGCAACCAGACCAAGTTTGTTGCCGATGTGAAGAAAGCCCTCAACAACAAGAACGTTGCTGAGGCCGAGAACCTTTGCCGCAAGCAACAAGGCTCGGTGGGCGCTATCGTCTACTCGGCTTTGCAAAAATACAAAGAAATGGAGCAGTCGCCACTGCCCAAGGAGCAGAAGCTCGGTATCATCCAACAGCAAATCGAAGAGGCTACCGCTCTTGAGATGCCTTCTCTGCAACAGAACCTGCCCATCTGCGCTACCCTCACTACTCTGGGTACCCTCCTCGGTCTGTTCGGTACTGTGCTGGGTATGATCAAGTCGTTCTCGGCTCTGTCTCAATCGGGCGCTCCCGACTCGACTGCACTGTCAACCGGTATCTCTGAGGCTCTTGTGAATACTGCTTCTGGTATCGCAACTGCATCTCTTGCCCTTATTGCTTATAACTACTACACCAACAAGATCGATAACCTGACCTACGCCGTCGATGAGCTTGGTTTCGCTATCGTCAACGCCTATGCTGCTAATCACGAGAAATAATCATTAGGTTTCATCTCAAGATTTACAGATTCAATCAATTTTATAAGTAATAAAAATCAATGGGAAAAGTCAAAGTAAAGAAAAAAGACGCGCGCATAGACATGACGGCTATGTCCGACGTTACCGTTCTTCTGCTGATTTTCTTCTTGTTGACTTCAACTTTCCTTCAGAAGGAGCCTGTGACCGTGATCACGCCAGAGTCGGTTTCTGAAGACAAGGTGCCCGATTCCAAACTGATGACCGTGCTCGTTAGCCCCAAGGGGCAAGTCTACATGGAACTCATCGGTACTGTCGACACCACTGTGATGTCTTCTGAAAACCTGCGCAAGAATGCTCTGGGCAAGATGTGCGAGAAATACAATGTCAAGCTCACTGCCAAAGAGGTCAAAGACTTCTCTAAGATGAACTCCTTTGGCGTTCCAATGAAAAATTTGAAGCAATGGCTCGATCTCAACTCCGATGATCGTGACAAAGCTTTGAAGGAAGGCCCAGGCATCCCTATCGCCATGACCGAATATAACGGCAAGACCACCGAATTCCAAGATTGGGTGAAAGCCGTGTCGGAGGTGATGGAAAGCGCTGGCGAGGCACAAGACATCAGAGACGGTAAGGGTATTGCGATCAAGGCCGATGCCACGACGCCATACCGCATGGTGGAATTAGTGATGAACAACCTGCAGTCAATCAACCGTAATAAGTTTACATTGATGACCGCTCTTAAGAAGGAGGAGGAAAAATAAGACTATGGCAAAGAAAAATTTAAGTCATCAAAAGAAGTTTGATACTCGAATCGACTTTACCCCTATGGTCGATATGAACATGCTTCTGATCACCTTCTTCATGCTGTGTACCACAATGTTGAAGTCGCAAACCCTGAAGATCGCGCTGCCCACCAACAACGACGACAGCAAGACCGAGCAAAACCAGAACCAGGCTGCCGAGTCGCAGGCCATCACCATCATCATCGATGGCAAGGAGGTCGACGACGAGCGTCTCGGTGCTCGCTCCAATCCTCAGGACGTGAAGTTCTACTACTACGAGGGCCAGCTCAACCTGGCCGATCTGTCCAACTTCAAAGAAGCTAAGGGCATCACCTCGGGCGACAATAAGAATATGAACTACCTGCGTTCTATCTTCATGGAGAAGAACAAAGAAGCGCTCAAGCTCATTGCCGTTGAGAAAAAGAAATGGGAAAAACATCAGTTCAGCAAGAACGATGCAGCCAACGATTCTCTCTACCAGGCTGCTGCTACCAAGATTCGCCAGCGCGACGACTTGCATCCACCCATCGTGATGATCAAGCCCACTGGACGTGCAAGCTATAGCGACGTTGTTGCCATTCTCGATGAGATGCAAATCAACAACATTTCTCGTTTCCAGATTGAAACACTCAGCAAGGACGACTCTACAGCTCTCGCCAAGAGAGGCGTGGTGTTGCCACCGGTTGGTAAATAATGATTTTGGTGTTAGGTTTAATGTTGAATTTTAAAATTTAGATTATTATGTCAAACGATGTAGATCTTTCATCAAAAGAATGGTGTGACCTTATTTTTGAAGGTAAAAATAAAGACTTCGGTGCCTATCAGTTGCGACGCACCTCTATTCAGCGTCACAACAAGGCTATGCTTTACACAATCATTGGCTTCATTGTAGCTGCTTGCTTGGTGTTTGCATGGAATGCCTACCAGCGCTGGGAAGCTCAGCGCCAGCTGGCCCTGCAAAATCAGCAACAAACTCAAGAGTTCTCTTTTGGTGCTTCCGAGGAAGAATCTTCCGAGGAAGAGGAAAAGAAGATAGAACAACCTAAGGAGGAAGAAAAACCTGAGGTTGAGGAAGTTGCCCAGCAGGCTGTGACCGAGCTCAAGATTGTGCCCGACGACAAAGTGACCACTCCTCCTCCCACTCAGGACGAGGTGAAGCAGAACGATGCCGCCATCAGTAACAAGAACGTTGAAGGTACCCTGGGTGGCCTTACTGCCGAGATTCCTAAGGAGACTCCTGCTCCAACTGCCAAGGTTGAGCAAAAGGTGGCCGTGACTGTGCCTGAGGAGAAACCCAAGGAGGACGACAACAAGGTGTTCCAGTCGGTGGAACAGCCGCCTCAATTCCCTGGTGGCGAGTCTGCCCTCATGAGATATCTGTCGTCTCACATCCAGTATCCGGCAATGGCTGCCGAGCAAGGTATCGAGGGTAAGGTGATCTTGCAATTCGTCGTTACCAAGAACGGCCAGGTGGGAGAAGTCAAGGTTGTGCGCTCATTGAGCTCCGACTGCGACAACGAGGCTAAGCGCGTGGTGCGCAGTCTGCCCCGCTTCACTCCAGGTCGTCAGAACGGTAATGCTGTGAACGTGTGGTACACCCTCCCCGTTCAGTTCAAGCTGCAGAAGTAATTTCTTGTGTCCTGACACTTAATTCAGGATTTTAATATCAAGCGGCCGCAAGTCATCAATTCGACTTGCGGCCGCTTCGTTTTAGGGGTGGGAAATAAAGAAAGGTGTTAGCTTGCTTGTGTAAAATTAATCTCGTCAAGTGCACATGGCGCGATTTATAGCTTGCATTGCTGCAATTGTTGTGCCACCTTGCCGGCTTAAAGTAAGGGATCGTCAGCGGTGTTCGGCGATGTAATCGAGCAGAGAGTAGGTATCTACAATGTCTTCGAGCCCCTGCACGATGGTTGCATTCTTTCCCTCTACAGCATCGACAAAGGCTTTATTTCAAGGGGCACGCCCAGCAGTGTTGCCGGCTTGCTTTTAAAGGTGATACTGTCGAGCTGTTTCATTTCGTAGGTGCCTTTGCGGGCGTTGACCGTGAGACTTTCTTGGGCATCGCTCCAGGTGTAGGCCGTCGACAACTCGACTACTCCGGTGGCATTGGCATGGCTAAGCAGTAGAAACATTGTGCCGTAGATGCCTATTCTCACATCAATGCCAAGCTGGGTGGCCAGCCTTATCACATAGTCCATGTCGTTGAAGTTGTTCCACGGCGACAGGCAGAACATGAGCGATACAGCTACTTCGTCTTTTATGGTGTTGACCACATCTATTACATTGTCGTAGCCGTTCACACCTCTCATGTATTCCTCAGGCTTTTTCCATATTGAACAGTGCTTGCAACGCGACTGGCAGTTGGTGGTGGAGTATAACATCAGTTGGCTCAGTTTCTTGTGCCGTGGGCGTGCGATGTTGTTGAGGTACAGCATGCCGTTTTGTAGGTAGTCTTTTACTTTATACATGTCTTCTTTGATATATAATTAGTAATAGATACTTGAAGACGGGCATATACTGCATGGCACTTGCTATTTTTTACATTTACTATAAATGAACATTGGTCACGGGAGAGTTTGCTTGTTGAGCATGTTGCGCAGCATGGCTTTAGCTCTTGTGAGCTGCGAGGAGGAGCTGTGTGGCTCAATGTCAAGTTCCTCGGCAATTTCCTTGTGCGAGTATCCCTCGATCACCGCCATTTTAAACACCTTGCGGTAGCCTTCGGGCAAGTTGTCGATGAGTTGCATGAGCTCTTTCTCGGCGAGAGGCGAGTCGGCTCTTGTGTAGCCTTCGGTGTCAAAATCTCTATTGCTTAATGCTGAGAATGGTGTAGACTTGTTTTGCTGTTTCTTTTCCAGGTACCGTAGCGAGACGTTTCGGGTGATGGTCAACACCCATGGGCCAAATTTGTTGTTGTCTTCATCATTGGAGAGAAGATGTCATAAAGTGACCTTAAGGCGCTTTCATCGCCGGTTTTCACCTTTTCTACTATTGAGCCCACGTCGTTCATTTCATGTTGTTCAAAATATATATAAGATACATGTGATCGCAAAAATACTGCACGGTCATAAGAAAAAAATCTTCAATCGCTCGGTTGTGCTATAGCTGGTGATAGGAGCAGGAAAAAGGGACTTTGTTAAGATTTTATAATTACTACAGGGAGTGTCGCTGTTTTCAATCAAAAATATGTAACTTTACAAATTGAAAAAATACGCAAGAAGCGTTGTTATTGTTGCGGCCTTGCGATAAACCTTGCGGTTTATGGCAGGTCTAAGAGAAAAGAAATTTTTTAAACAGTTTACAATGAGTACATCGGGCCGTGGAATTATGCGGGGGTTAAGAATATTCTTCGGAATATTCATGATACTGGTTTATTTCGGCATGTCATACTTGATGATTATAAACTTTTTCAATCTTGTGACGCCGCCATTCAACTATCTGCGCTGGATATTTGCGGTTGTTTTCGGTTTATATGGCATCTACCGCGGCTACCGTCAGTTCAAGGGGCTCGATTACTACAGGCTCACCGACAAGCGTGACGACGATGTCGAGACCGATGCCCATCGCAAAGTTGAAGAATTGATAAAAAGAGTACACGACAATGAAACAAAATCTTAAAATATTGCTTGGCGCACTGCTCCTTACGGGTATCGCCACGGCTGTGCTTGTATCGTGCCAGAAGTATAGCGACCGTCCCAACGGCGCCACCAAGGGCATGGCCAAGATATACTGCGACGAGTCGTTTCAAAACGTGCTTGAGCAGGAAATCGACGTGTTTGAGTATCAGTATGCCGGTGCCTTCGTCAAGCCGCGCTACATGAGCGAGTGGGCTGCACTCGACTCGTTGCTTCACGAGAAAGTCGACCTCATCATCACTTCGACCGACCTGACCGACAAGCAGCGCACCATACTTGCTGGTCAGGGCAGGGCCTATCGCAGTCGCATGATTGCTGTCGATGCAGTGGCCATCATCGTCAACAAGAACAGCGATGTCGACGAGATGTCGATGACCGAGCTCAAAGACTTGTTCACGGGCAAGTATCGCAAGTGGGGGCAGATTGTGCCCACCAAGTTGCGCAACGACAGCATCAAGCTCCTCTTCGACGGCAATGCCTCGGGAGTGATACATTATATTAAAAACAAGTTTTTGGGCGGCAAGGACTTCCCCTTCAAGGTGTATTCGGCCAAGTCGAGCGACGATGTGTTTAAGACGGTCAACAAGTATGACAACGCCATCGGTTTTGTGGGCGTGAGCTGGGTGGCCGACGACATGGGACAGAGCGAGAAGACTGCCGAGCAACGCTACTCCGAGCTCAACCAGGAGGACTCGCAAGCCACACTCATCAATTTCACCGACAAGGTGAAGGTGCTCAAGGTGCGCCGCGACGACATGCTGCAGGGCGTGCTCCCTTACCAGGCCTACATCAACGACGGTTCCTACCCGCTGTTCCGCAAGATTTTTGCCATCGACGCCTCGCCACTGGGCACTATCGACCACAGCTTCTATGTGTTCTTGACAGGCACTATTGGCCAAAAAATCATACTCCAAACCGGTATCATGCCGGGTGCCGAGCCCGTGAGAACAGTTGAGGTGCAGTGACTCACCTCGAGTAGGGCTCCCCTGTGCACGACTGGCATCAACCATTGTGAATACAACAAGAAAACAACAATATAAACACATTTACAAAGATGAAAGCTAAATTCTTATTTGCCTCCCTCTTGATGGGAGCTTCCATCTTCGCATCGGCTCAGGGTGTGAAAGATGGTATAGATTTCTACAACATCGGCGATTATGAGAATGCCAAGACCATTCTCGACCGCAATGTCAATTCGGCTTCCAACAAGGCCGAGGTCGACTACTACTATGGCATGATCGACTTGAAGCAGGGCGATCTCAATGCAGCCGACAAGTACTTCAAGGACGGTGCCGCTGCCGATGCCAAGTATCCTTTCAACTTGGTGGGCCAGGCCGCTGTGCTGTTGAAAAACGGCAACAAGAGCGCTGCCGAGGCTCTTTTCAAGCAGGCTCGCAACTTGGCCAAAAAGAATGTGGACCTGGAGTGTGCCATTGCTCGTGCCTATTTCTTTGCCGACCCCACTAAGTATGAGTCGCAAGTGAACAAGTGCCTGTTGAATGCCCGCAAGTATGGCAAGACCAGCCCTCAACCCGACATTGTGCAAGGCGACATCTACTTTGCCAGCCAGGACTGGGGCAACTCAATGGCCAGCTACGAGCAGGCTATGGGATATGACCCTTCCAACATCGAGTCGACTGTCAAATATGCCGACACTTATTTCAAGGTGAATCCTGAGCTGGCCATCGCCCGTCTCAAGGATATCATTCAATCCAATCCCAACTCGGCCCTCGTACAACGCCAGCTCGCCGAGAAGCTCTATGAGCATGGAGACTTTGTGGAGGCTGCCCAGCGCTATGGCAACTACATCAATAGCACGCAGAACCACTTCCCCAAGGATGAGGCTCGCTACGCCCAGCTGCTCTACTTTGCCGACAAGTTCCAGGACTGCTACGACGTGGCTTCCAAGCTGCGCTCGAGCGTGCCCGCCGGCAGCTCCTACCAGGTGGTGGCCGACCGCTTGATGCTCTATAGCCTGGCCAACATTGGCAAGTGGCAAGAGGCCTATACTGTGGGTAAGGAAATGTTCAGCCTGCGTGCCAACGACAACAATTCCTATAACCTTAAGGATTACTTGATGTTTGCCAAGACCTGTGAGATGAACAATGATGCCGATGGCGCTACTGCAATGTATGACAAGGCTATAGAGCTCAACCCCGACAATCTTGAGATTGCTCGCAGCCTGGCTACACAGGCCGCAGGTGCCAAGGACTATGCCAAAGCTCTCAAGTATGCCAACAAGGTGCTTGCCAGCGACAAGGTTGAAACCAAGGATTATGCGATGATGGCCAACGTCTACTACCAGCAGTTTGCCGACAAGAACACCACTGCCGAAGACAAGGCCAACGCCTACACTCAGGGCATCAACTACATCGACAAGGCTCTTTCGGCCGACCCCGACAACTACTCCTATGTGTACCGCAAGATGCTGCTCCAGATTGCCAACGATGCCAATGGAAAGGGTACGGCTGCAAGCACTGTCGAGAAATATGTGCAGCTTGCCAAGGCACAAAACAATGTTGCCGATTTCGGTCCGTCGCTGCAGTATGCCTATCAGTACCTGGCCATCAGCGCCATCAACAACAAAGACAATGCCAAGGCTCTCGAGTACCTGCGTGCATGGCACGAGCTTGATCCTTCCAATACTACTGTTGAGAAATATATCGAGGCTCTCTCCAAGTAATACGGAGTCTACGCCATCAATACTAAATCCTGGCTGCCTGTTCTGGTGCAGCCGGGATTTTTTTTGTGTGTTGCCGTATGTCGACAGTATGATAAAAATTTTGTAGATTTGTCTTCATGAAACGACTGCTCTATATCTTCATGATGTGCATGTTATGCCTTTTGGCCTGTGCGGGCAATGTGTCGGTCAGGACCAAGCTGGCTCTGCGCCGTGCTGTCCGGGCCTCGTTGTATCATGGCCCACAGCATGGTGGAGGGCGGCAGGTTGCTTCGGCCTTTGTCGTGGCCGATTCATCGGCCATGGCGAGCCTCAGGCGTTCGGGGGCGCGAGTGGTGGCTATGGCTCCCGGCATGGCAACCGTGCGCGTGCCTGCTGGCAAGCTGCCAGCTTTGGCCTCTATGGCTGGTGTGCAATGGGTTTCGCTATCGCAACAGTTGCAGTTGTGCAACGACAGCGCCAGGTATTATTGCAATGTCGACTCGGCCTTTCGGGGCACAGGCTTCTCTACGAACTACGACGGCAGGGGAGTAGTGCTGGGCATGATAGATGTGGGTATCGATTTCAACCATGTCAACTTTCTCGATAGCCTGGGCAACAGCCGTTTTGTGCGTGTTTACATGCCTGTCGATTCTACAGGAAGGCCTCCAGTGATCAATGGCGACACGTTGCCTGGCAGCGAGTACTCCACTCCCCAGGCCATAAGGCAGCTCACCACCGACAGTCCAGGCTTACATGGCACGCACACTACAGGCACTGCGGCAGGCAGCTACATGGGCAATGCTTACCACGGCGTTGCCCCAGGGGCCGAGCTGGTGGCGTGTGCACTGCCCGAGTGGGCCTTGACCGATGTGAATGTGGCCAACTCTATTCTATATATTTTCAACTATGCCCAGAGTGTGGGCAAGCCGGCTGTGGTCAACATGAGCATTTCGAGTGTCGACGGGGCTCACGACGGCACCTCGATGCTGTGCAGGGTCATGAGCGCGTTGTCGGGACCTGGCAAGATATGCGTGGTGTCGGCGGGCAACGATGGCAATGTGCCCACATGCCTGCACAAGCAGTTCAATGGAGCTCTCGACACGTTGAGCGTGCTGCTGAGCAACAAGTATGGTGGTCGCAACGTGGATGGCTATGTGAGCATGTGGAGCGCCGACTCGGTGCCCCATGGCTTGCGAGTGATTGTGACCGATGTTGCAACCGGCACCTTGCTTTACGCCTCCCCTTTCTATTCTGCATTGCCAGGCGATAGTGTTGTCGAGGTCGCCGATGCCACCGACCTGCAATTTGCCAAGTACTTCACAGGCTCGTTCTGGGTGGCTTCGGCCATTGAGAGCAATGGCAAGTTTCACTCGATAGTGGAGTATAAGGCCAATAACTTGCAACGGGACTACGTCATGGGGCTGCAATATGTGTCGGCTCCAGGTAGCCGGCTCAATGGCTGGAGCGACTCCTACACGCGCATGAGCAACTTCGGCCTGCCCGGCTTCACTATGGGCGATTGCTCGATGACCATCAGCGACCTGGCTACAGGCGACAGCTCCATCTCGGTAGGTTCCTATACCAGCCGCAGTTTTGCTCCTGTGCTTTCGGGCCACAACACGGCTGTGGCAGGCGGCACCGTGGGCGACATTTCGAGTTTCTCGTCATTCGGGCCCGACATGCGACACGTGTCGCGCCCCGAGATTGTAGCTCCAGGCCAGTGCGTGGTGTCGTCCTACAGCAGGTATGACTCCACAATGGCTGTCAACAACAATTGGCTCACCGCCATAGCTCAGGCGGGCGGGGTGAGCTATCCCTATGGTGTAGACGTGGGCACGTCGATGTCGGCGCCGCTCGTGTCGGGGGCTATTGCACTCATGCTGCAGGCCGATGCCCGCTTGGGTGTGGACCAGGTGAAGCGCATCTTGAAGCACACTGCTCGACGCGACCACTGGGTGACTGGCGGCGATCCCGAGCGCTGGGGATGGGGTAAGCTCGATGTCACGGCCGCACTGCGCTATATGGCTGCCGGCTCGCTGCCTGGCGATGTGAATGGCGACGGCGAGGTCAATGTGAGCGATATCGCCTGTGTCGCAGCGGTGATAACACATGCAATCGTAAACGGCGACATGGCCGTTCGAGCCGACTTGAATGGCGACGGCGAGGTCAATGTGAGTGATGTAACTGCCCTCGTAGCAATAATTCTTGACCGGTAAGTTCAATTTTAACACCACTCATGGCTTTACAATGGCGGTTTTAATGTAATTTTGCATTTCACAACAATCTCACTCGATAGTATATGTACGATTATATAAGTGGAACCATAACCGAGTTAAATCCCGCCTATGTTGTGATCGACAATCATGGGATGGGCTACATGATCAACATCTCGCTCACGTGCTACAACCAGTTGCAGGGTGCTCGCGATGTGGTGCGCCTCTATGTGTACGAAGCCTTGCGCGACGACGCCCACTTGCTCTATGGCTTTGTCGACAAGCGCGAGCGCGAATTCTTCCTGTTGCTCATCACGGTCTCTGGCGTAGGGCCCAACTCGGCGCGCCTTATACAGTCGTCGCTGCCGCCGGCCGAGCTCGAGCAGACGATAGCCAGCGGCAACGCCGCGATGCTTAAGGCTGTGAAGGGCATAGGCGCAAAAACCGCTCAGCGCATAATTGTTGACCTTAAAGATAAAATAAAAGTACCCGACAATGCGTTAATAGATATGAATCAATCGGCCAGCGCGTCCTACGATGAAGCTCTGAGCGCACTGGTGATGCTTGGTTTCACGCAGCAATTGTCGCAAAAGACGCTTAAGGCGCTCTTCTTGAAGGAGCCGGGATTGAGCGTGGAAAATGCCATAAAAAAGGCACTCAAGATGATGTGATTGCGGCATGCGATGTAAACTTTTAGTTGAATTATTTCACTCACCGATGTCGGCAATTTTATTTAGAAAAAACATACATGTCTTCTCCTTGCTCTGCATGATGCTCATGTGTCTTGCAGGCACTGTCGAGGGCCTTGCACAAGATGCCAAGTTCCAGTCGCAAGTCACTCCGCCACCTGTCACGCCAGTGGGTGTAAACCAAAAGAAATCGCCTAAAGACTCTGTCGAGCTCCGTCAGCCAGTAGCCGACAAGGTGACTGACAACTACGGCAACCTCCAGTTTGTGCAGCAGCCCACCGACTTGAAGAACCCCGACAATGTCACCACCACTGTCGAGTATGACCCTGCAACGGGGATGTATGTGGTGCACACCAAGATAGGCGACAACGATGTGGTCACCCCCTTCCTGCTCAACCGCGACGAGTACAACAACACGGCCTTGCGCCAGTCGATGGTAGAGTATTACAGGCAGAAAAATGCCATGGCTGCCGACTCGGCCAGCAAGAAGTCGCCCTTCAATTTTCTCGACATGCAATTTGGCCTCGGGCCGCTCGATGCCATCTTCGGTCCTGGCGGCGTGCAGTTGAAAACCCAGGGGTCGGCTACAATCAACATGGGCGTGAAAATGAACAAGACCGATAATCCCGCCCTCTCGGTCTCGGCGCGTAAAAAAACTTATTTCGACTTCGAGCAGAAGATCCAAGCCACCATAGCAGCCTCGGTGGGCGACAAGATGAAATTCAACATGACTTACAATACCGATGCCACCTTTGAGTTCGACAACAAGAACTTGAAGCTTGCCTATGAAGGCAAGGAAGACGAGATTATCAAGAATCTCGAGGCCGGCAATGTGAGCATGACCACCGGTTCGTCGCTCATTCGTGGTGGCTCGGCTTTGTTTGGCATCAAGGCAAAGATGCAATTTGGCAAACTCACGGCCACGGCCCTTGTCTCGCAGCAGAACTCCGAGACGCAGACGGTGAGCTCCAGCGGCGGTTCGCAGAAAACGGCTTTCTCCATTTCGGCCGATTCCTACGATGCCAACCGGCATTTCTTCCTGTCGCAGTTCTTCCGCGACAACTACGACGCATGGTGCTCCAAGCTTCCTCTTGTGTCGTCGGGCATCAGCGTGACCAAAATCGAGGTTTGGGTCACCAACAAGAAGGGCAATTTCGACTCGTCGCGCAATCTTGTGTCGTTCCAGGACATAGGTGAAGGCGATAACAGCCACATCCTTAATCATCACTGGACGGGCACTGGTGCAGGCAACCCCTCCAACACGTCCAACAACTTGTTGACCGAAATCAGAGAGCAGTATCCCAATGCACGCTACATCGACCAGGTGTCGACAGCACTTGCCCCGCTCGAGGCCTATGGTGTTGTGGGCGGCCGCGACTATGAAAAGGTGGAGAGTGCCCGCTTGCTGTCGTCGTCGGAATACACATTGAACTCGGCCTTAGGCTACATTTCGCTCAACTCGGCCTTGACTGCCGACGAAGTGCTGAGTGTGGCCTATCAGTACACCTACAGGGGTGCAACCTACCAGGTGGGAGAGTTCTCGAGCGACATCGATAGCACGGCACAGTCACTCTATGTGAAAATGCTCAAGGGCACCACTGCATCGCCCACCTACCCCATGTGGGACTTGATGATGAAAAACGTGTATTCGCTCGGGGCCTACCAGGTGTCGCCCAACAATTTTAAGCTCAACGTCATGTTCCTCAGCGACACGACGGGCAACGAAATCAACTACATTCCTGCAGGCACTATCAATGGCACCCCGCTGTTGCAAGTCATGAACCTCGACCGTCTCGACGCCAACAAAGAGCCCAACATCGACGGCCGTTTCGACTATATCGAGGGCTATACCATCAATGCGTCGAAGGGCAAAGTCATATTCCCGGTTGTGGAACCCTTCGGCAGCTGGCTCAAGTCTAAACTCAACAGCGAGGCCCTTGCCGAGAAATATTGTTTTCAGGAGCTTTACGACACCACACAGACGGTTGCCAAAATCTCAGACAAAAACAAGTTTGTGCTCGAAGGCGAGTATCAAGCCTCGTCGGGCAACGTGATAAGCCTCAATGCTTCCAATGTGGCCCGTGGGTCGGTTGTTGTGACTGCCGGTGGTGTCACCCTTACTGAGAACAGCGACTACACGGTCGACTACAGCATGGGTACTGTCACCATTATCAACCAGAGCATCATCGACGCAGGCACAAGTATCAACGTTTCGCTTGAGAACCAATCCACCTTCAGCATGCAGCGCAAGACCTTGCTGGGCTTGGACCTTGACTATGCCTTCAACAAAAATTTCCACGTGGGTGCCACGGTTATGCACTATGGCGAGAAGGCTATCACCGAGAAGGTGTCGATAGGTAGCGAGCTCGTGAACAACACGATATGGGGAGCCAACATTTCCTATAACAACAACTTCATGTGGCTCACCAACTTGCTCAACAAGATTCCCACGGTGAATGCCACCCAACCCTCGTCGCTGTCGTTCACTGGCGAGTTTGCACAGCTCGTGCCACACTCGGCCAGCACCGGCAGCAATGCAGGCAGCTCCTATATCGACGACTTCGAGTCGACGCAATCGGGCATCGATCTGCGCTCGCCCTACTCTTGGTTCTTGGCCTCTACGCCCTGCGACCCGAGTACCGAAGGCCTGTTTCCTGAGGCACAGTTGAGCAACAATGTCGACTATGGCAAGAATCGTGCACTGCTTGCTTGGTACTACATCGACCGCCTGTTCACACAGCGCAATTCCTCTTATAGCCCTGGTTATATAAAGAACGACCTCGACCAGCTCTCCAATCCCTATGTGCGCGAGATTCCTTACAGCGAGGTGTTCCCTGGCCGCGAGCTCAACTACGGTGAGTCGTCGATCATCCAGACGCTCAACCTCTCGTTCTATCCCAACGAGCGTGGCCCCTATAACCTTGATGCGTCCAATATCGATGAGAATGGCAATCTCTTGAATCCCGAGAAGCGATGGGGCGGCATCATGAGGAAGCTCGACAACACCAACTTTGAATCGTCCAATATCGAGTACATCCAATTCTGGATGATGGACCCCTTCCTCGACCCCGACCTCGACAACACGTCGGGTGGCGACCTTTATTTCAATTTGGGTGAGTTGAGCGAGGACATCCTCAAGGACGGGCTCAAGAGCTACGAGAACGGCCTGCCCATCGACGGATCCGATACCAATACAAAGAAAACCGTGTGGGGCAAGGTGTCGTCTCAACCGTCGCTCACCTATGCTTTCGACACCTCGGCAGGGTCGCGTGTGCATCAAGACGTGGGGTTAAACGGCTTGTCGACTGCCGAAGAGCTCAACGACTCGTCCTATGCTTACTACGACTTTGTCAAGCGCCTGCGTGCGGTTTTGCCGGCGACCACTATCGCAACAATGGAAAACGACCCGTTCTCTCCGCTCAACGACCCGGCTGGCGACAACTATCACTTCTATCGCGGTTACGACTACGACGAAGCCAAGCTGAGCATCCTGGAACGTTACAAGCACTACAACGGTACCGAGGGCAACTCGCTCGCCGCCGAGGATGCCAGCGACCCGCTGTATCAGAGCTCACGCAGCGTGCCCGATGTTGAAGACATCAACCAAGACAACACGCTCAATGAGTATGAGCGCTATTTCCAATATAAAATTTCGATAAGACCTGCCGACTTGGTTGTGGGACAAAACTATATTGTCGACAAGCAGGAGTTGACCAAGACCATGCGCAATGGCAAGAAGCAGCATGTGGTGTGGTATCAATTCTCAATACCGTTGTCAAGCTATCAGAAAGTAGTGGGTTCTATCTCCGATTTCTCCACTATACGCTTCATGCGCATGTTCCTCACCGGCTTTGCCAAGACTACCCATTTGCGATTTGCCACGCTTGAACTCGTGCGCGGCGAGTGGCGCAACTACGACTACGACCCCGACCAGCGTGCCAATGCTCCCAAGCAGGGCTCGCTCACTGTCAACACCGTCAACATCGAGGAAAATGCAAGCCGCGAGCCTGTCAACTATGTGCTGCCTCCTGGCGTGAGCCGTATCGTCGACTCGGGGCAGTCGCAAATCACCCAGCTCAACGAGCAGTCGATGCAAATGAAAATCGAGGGCTTGCCTGCAGGAGATGCTATCGCCGTGTATCGCAACACGAGTCTCGACTTGCGCATCTACAAGCGCATGCAGATGTTTGTGCACGAGGAGGCCCTGGTCAACGATGCCACGGCTTTGAAAAACGGCGACCTCACCGTTTTCCTGCGCATGGGCACCGATGTGAAGAACAACTACTACGAGTATGAAATACCCATGGTGCTCACTCCCCACAGTTCTTCCTACAGCACCAATAGCTCAAGCGACCGTCTCATTGTGTGGCCCGAGGCCAATATGTTTGACTTCTCGCTCAGTGCACTCACCAATGTCAAGAGAAATCGCAATGCCCAGAAGATGGCCGGCGTCGAGGGGGTGTCCTACTACAGCCGTTATACCGAGCAAGACCCCGCCCACGAGAACTCGCGCATCACGGTGATGGGTAACCCGTCGTTGAGCGATGTGCGTGTTATGCTCATAGGCATTCGCAACAAGGCCAGTACAACCAAAGATGCCACCGTGTGGGTCGATGAGCTGCGCGTGACCGACTTTGACCAAGACGGCGGATGGGCTGCCAAGGCCAATGCCACCTTGAACTTGAGCGACATTGGCACGGTCAACTTTGGTTGGCACAAGGAAACAACTGGCTTCGGCTCGGTCGACCAAAGCCTGAGCCAGCGCCGTCTCGACGACTACGACCAGATGAATGTCGCCTTCCAGGTCGACGCAGGCCGTTTCCTGCCCGAAAAGGTTAAACTCAAGGCCCCGGTCTATTACTCCTACACCAAGGAAAAGTCCACGCCCAAATATAACCCGCTCGACGATGATGTGCTCCTGAACGATGCTCTCGATGCCTGCAGCACCAAGGAGCAGCGCGATTCCATCAGCGACTATGCTGTCACCAATCACACGGTCAAGAGCTTCTCGGTTTCGGGCTTGAAGTTTGACGTCAAGAGCAAGAATCCCATGCCTTGGGATCCTGCCAACTTCTCGTTCAGCTACTCCTTCAACAAGCAGCACACCAGCGATCCCGACAACGTGTATGAGAACACCAACGACTATCGTGGCAGTTTCAACTACAGTTGGACGCCCTATGCCAAGCCCTTCACTCCCTTCAAGCGCATGATCAATGCTAAGAACAAGCACATGAAGTTCTTCCGTGAGTGGGAATTGCACTGGCTGCCGTCGTCGATTTCGTTCAACAGCAACATCTCGCGCTACTACTATGAGCAACAGACGCGTAACACTACCGATGCCAAAATCGACATACCAGTATCGGTTTCTAAAAACTTCCTCTGGGATAGGCAGTTTGCCATCACTTGGGCGTTTACCAAGTCGCTTTCGATGTCGCTCAACACCCAGACGACAGCCCACATTCTTGAGCCTGTGGGACAAGTCAACAAGAAGCTCTTCCCCGATGCCTACCGTGACTGGAAGGACTCGGTGTGGCGCAGCATCAAGAACCTGGGTACTCCCTGGGCCTACAACCAGACTTTCACCGCAAGCTACCGGACCCCGTTCAGCAGCATTCCCATTTTGAGTTTCATCAATGCCAACGCTACCTACAATGCCACCTACAACTGGGATCGTGGCACCTCGCTCGAGGGGGTGTTTGCCGGCAATACGGTGGCCAATCAGGCTGTGCTCAACTTCGACACCCGTTTCAATATGGAAACGCTCTACAACAAGATTCCATATTTGAAAGATGTGAACAAGCGCTTCTCGAGCAGTGGTGGCTTCAACCGCAACCAGCCCGGCGGCAAGCGCACCTCTGCAAAGAAACCCAAGAAGTTTGACCGCACCTATAAGTTGCAGCCCGACTCGACCTTCGTCATCAAGCACAACATGAATGTGAAGAACTTGCGTGTGACAGCCACCACCACCGACGGCAAGCGATATCCGATCAAGTATAAAGTGAAAGACAACAACAATATCGAGATATTGAGCAAGGGCGATGAAAATGTGAAAATCACCATCACCGAGATTCCCGCCAAGGAGAAGAAGGGATTCATGTATGAGTTTGCTCAATACTCTACCCGCCTGTTGATGAGTGTGCGCAGTTTTAGCGTGAAGTTCAGCAACACGCGGCAGATGTCGTTGCCTCAGTTCATTCCCAATGTGGGCGACATCTTCGGTCAGAACAACCACTACGATGTGATGGCCCCGGGTTTAGACTTTGCTTTTGGGTTTACCGACGAGAGCTATCTTGAGAAGGCCCAGGCACGTGGCTGGCTCCTGAATGACCAGAACATGACCACGCCTGCTATCTACAGCAAGACCAACACCTTCAGCAGCGAGGTGCAGCTCGAGCCCCTGCGCGGCTTGAAAATCACCCTCACAGGCAACCGCACCGACAACCGCACCAATCAGCACTACTTCATGTACGACAGTCCCACGGTGATGTACTCGGGCAGTTACACCAAGACCCACATTGCCATAGCCACTGCCTTGCGTGGAGTGAGCATCGACGATGGCTACCACAGCGATGCCTTCGACAAGTTTCTCCAAAATATTCCCATTGTGCAATCGCGCATTGAGTCGCGCTATCACGGCAAGAATTATCCCAACTCAGGCTTCATCGCCGGCACCGTCTATGCCGACCAGCCCTACAACAGCCAGAACGGCTCAATCAGGCAGACCAGCAGCGATGTGCTTATACCGGCATTTGTTGCCGCCTACTCGGGCAAGGATGCAAAGCACTACACCCTCAATCCCTTCCCGGGCTTGAAGGATGTGCTTCCCAACTGGCGCATTACCTACGACGGACTCTCCAAGATGTCTTTCTTCAAGCGCTACTTCAGGAGCTTCACGCTCAATCATGCCTACCAGTGCACCTACTCGGTGGGTTCCTATTCCAGCTACAGCGATTGGGTGACGATAGGCGAGGGGTTGGGCTTCACCAAGGACGCAATCACGGGCAATCCAGTGCCCTCGTCGCCCTACGATATTTCATCGGTCACTATTACCGAAAAATTCGCCCCCCTCATTGGCCTCACGGCTACGATGAACAACAATGTCACCTTCAATGCCGAGTATCGCGACTCGCGCACGCTCTCGCTCAACACCTCGGCCGGCCAGGTGGTAGAAGCCAACACGCGGTCGCTTGTGATAGGTGGTGGATATAAAATTGCCAACTTCAACTCAGTGTTGAAGATACGCAAGAAGCAGACGGGCATAAGCAATGACTTGACGCTCAATCTCGACTTCCAGCTCTCCAACAATACTGCACTCATACGCAAGATCGAGGCCAACACGGCACAGGCTACAAGCGGCACTCGCACCTTGGGCATCAACTTCACTGCCAACTATGTGATGAGCAAGCGCGTGACCCTGGGAGCCTACTTCGACTATCAAGTCAACACGCCGCTTGTGTCGACGACTGCCTATCCCACTACCAATGCAAATTATGGCATTTCTCTCAACATGAGCTTGGCCAAATGACTTATGGCATGAAAGATTTATTCTTTTTTCACAAAAAAATGCTATCTTTGCACTTAGTGTAAGGCGGCCGCGCGTCGCTTGTTATTCAAGATGTTTAATTATCAGCAATATGGACCAAGCTTTAAAGAAGAAGTTGAGCAAAGACCCTAACGGTCTCATGACGTATGAGTACATTGCCAATAATATTGATTCAGTCGACGCCGACATGCCAGAACTGGTCGACAACATTATCGCCGTCGACAAGAACGGGCAATTTGTGGTGAGCACTGCTCGCTACTTGCATGCCATCGACGCCAAGAAATATGCTCCCTGCATCGACAAGCTTGTGAAGGCCGCCATCGAGCGGGATCGAGAACACGTGTATCTTGGCGACCTTGCCGCCACGATATGGGGTCCCGACTACAAGGATCATGCAGCTGAGTTGAGCGCAAAAGACGACAACTTCCGCCGCATTTTCAAGCGCCTTTATCCCTCGGGCATTTAGGGCGTGAAAGTGAGAGCGTGACTCGGTGATGCATTATTCACGTTGCAACATGTTTTTTTTTATGCGCTTCTTCAATAGTTTAATCATCGTGTTGGTGCTGCTTTTGTTTTCATCCACCTGCATCGCAGCACAAGACACACAACAACAACAAATTGAGTTGAAAAACTGCACCAAGGTCTCTCTTGAGACATCGATGGGTCGCATTGTTGTGGCCCTGTATAACGACACCCCCATTCATCGCGACAATTTCATCAAGCTTGTGAAGGAAGGTTACTACGACGGGTTGCTGTTTCACCGCGTCATCAATGAGTTTATGATTCAAGGTGGCGATCCCACCTCACGCGATGCCGACTCGACTGCCATGCTGGGCAGCGGCGGCCCGGGCTACACATTGCCAGCCGAGATTAAGTTTCCCGAGCACTATCACAAGCGTGGCGCACTGGCGGCTGCCCGCACTGGCGACAGCACCAATCCCAATCGTCGCAGCAGTGGCAGCCAGTTCTATATCGTCACGGGCTCTCGCATCGACAATCAAGCGCTTGGCATGATTGAGATGAGACTTGAATCGCAGGTGTGCCAGAATATTTTTGTCAACCTTGTTGAGCAGCATCGCGACTCGCTCATGCAATTGCAGGCCTCGGGCGACACTGCCGCTGTGGTTCACGCTCAGCAGCAACTTGCTGCCGAGACCAAGGCTATCTACACCAAGAATCCTGCCTTCTACTCGGCCGAAATGAAGAAAACCTATACCACTGTGGGTGGTGCACCTCATCTCGATGCACAGTACACGGTCTTTGGCGAGGTGATAGAAGGCATGGACGTTGTCGACCGCATCCAGCAGGTTGAGACTAATGCCGCCAACCGCCCCAAGCATGATGTGAAGATCATAAAAGCCACTATCGTCGAATGATCGACGTCAACGTCTATAAGCTGCCCAACGGCCTCACCTTGCTGCATCATTACGATTGCTCGACGCGCATGGTGTGTGTCAACTTGCTTTACGACGTGGGCAGTCGTGACGAGAACCAGTCGTGCACCGGTCTGGCCCATCTCATGGAGCACCTCATGTTCACAGGTTCACGCTATGCTCCCGACTTTGACGGGGCCTTGCAGGCTGCCGGGGGCGAGAGCAATGCCTGGACGAGTGCCGACATGACCAACTACTACGAGACGTTGCCTGCCCAAAATCTTGAGACTGCATTGTGGCTTGAGTCGGGACGCCTGCTCGGGCTGAACTTGAATGATCAGGGTGTATCGGTTCAGAAAAAGGTTGTAGTTGAGGAGTTCAAGCAACGTTGTCTCAATCAGCCTTATGGCGACCTGTCGCATTGTGTCAACAGCGTGGCCTACACCGTGCATCCCTACCGCTGGCCTGTGATAGGCCTTAGTCCCGATGATATAGAGCGTGCATCGCATCGGGAAATTGTTGATTTCTTCCATTCGCACTATGCTGTCAACAATCTCATTTTATGCATTTCGGGTCATGTGGCACTTGACAGGGCTGTGGATTTGGTAGTAAAGTGGTTTGGCGATATTGAACCCGTGCAACTTCCCAAGCGAGAATTGCCACAAGAGCCTGCTCACACTGCGCGCCGTTGTGCCCACTTTCGCCGTGATGTGCCCGACGACATGGTTTATCTTGTGTTCAACATGTGCGGCCGCACCGAGCGCGACTATGTGGCCTGCGACCAGTTGAGCGATATCTTGTCCAATGGCACCTCGTCGCGTCTTTATCAAAACGTGCTGCTCAAGACAGGCATGTTTACCGATCTTGATGCCTCGGTCACTGGGACTATCGACCCAGGGTTGTTTCTCTTGCGTGGCCGCTTGAGCAAGGGGGTGAAATTTGATCGAGCCTTGGCAGCGATTGAGCAAGAGTTGCAGCGGCTGGTTGATGATGGCGTGACCCAGTATGAGCACGAGAAGGCGACCAACAAGTATGAGTCAAACTTTCTTTTTGAGAATATAGGTTATGCCGAGAAGGCCGTTAAGCTGTGCCAGTATGAATTGTTGGGCAAGAATAGCCTCGAGCTCGACTATAATGCCGACAGCGTGAATACCGAAGTGGGCAGGTATCACAACCTTGACAGGTCTCTTCTGCAGCAAGTAGCAAGCCAGTTGTTCAGGCCCGAGAACAGCTCAGTGATCTTTTACGGTCCCAATGCTTGACTTCACGCATAGAATACCTGTTCTCTTATCGTTGTTTTGAAAAGGGATTTTCTTCGCTCACAGTGTCACATGGGTGGCTTCAACTTTCTCGTTTACGAAGATTGATGCCAATGTGTTGAATTTTTCGGCCTCTTCGGTTGTACAATAGGTGCAACTACCGCCCTTTGAGCATTTCTTTTCCATTTCGGGATGACGCCTCAGGTAGTCTTCAAGGCTCTCGGCCACGATTTCGCCTTGCGCGATGATATTGATGCCTTGTGGCATGTATTGCCTGATCTTGTTCATCAGCAGCGGATAGTGGGTGCATCCCAGTATCACCGTGTCGATGTCGCTGCATTGTGCAAGTAGGGCGTCGATGTCTTTTTTCACGAAGTAGTCGGCTCCAGGCCCTTCGCTTTCCCGATTTTCGACCAGCGGCACCCACATGGGGCAGGGGTGCCCGTAGACGTGAAAGTGTGGATACATCTTGGCTATCTCAATATCATAGCTCTTGCTTTGTATCGTGCCAGGTGTGCCGAAGATGCCTATGTTGCCAGTCTTGGTGATTTCTCCTATTTTTTCGACTGTGGGTCTTATCACTCCCAGCACACGCCTTGTGGGGTCGATGAGCGGCAAGTCGTGTTGCTGAATACTGCGCAATGCTTTGGCCGAGGCTGTGTTGCAGGCGAGAATTACCAAGTTGCAGCCTTGTTGAAACAGATAGTCGACACACTGGCGTGTGAAGTCATACACCAGTTGAAACGACCTCACCCCATAAGGAGCGCGAGCGTTGTCGCCAATGAAGAGGTAGTCGTATTGAGGCAGTGTTTTCCTTATCTCTCTCAATACCGATAGTCCGCCGAAGCCTGAGTCAAATACACCTATTGGTGCAGGATCGTGTGAAAGTTTCATGTTCATTTAGCCTTAAAATCGTTGATAATATTTGAAATCTCTATAGCGTCTTGCTGGCTTATGGGATAGGCGATGGGCAGGCTCACCACCTCGCGGGCCAGCATTTCGGTCACTGGCAGCTTGCAGCTGGCAAGTTCGCTGTAGCAAGGCTGGCGGTGGGGTGGGGTGGCATAGTGGATATCGGTGCCCACGCCGTTCTGCTTGAGATAGCTCATGAAGCGGTCGCGTTCTTTTACCCTCACCACATATTGGTGCCACACTTGTTGCATGTCGTCAAAGATGGCAGGCCTTGTCACCAGTGGATTGGTAATGTGCTCGTTGTAGGTGCGTGCTATCATCATGCGCCGCTGGGTTTCTTGCCCGAGATGCTTGAGTTTCACTCTCAACATAGCTGCTTGTATCTCGTCGATGCGGCAATTCAGTCCCTTGTAGATGTTGTGATAGCGGCGGTCGGCACCGTAGTTGGCCAGCGCTCTCACTGTGCTGGCCAGCTGCTCGTCGCTGGTGAGCACGCAGCCGGTATCGCCCAGTGCTCCCAGGTTTTTGGTGGGGTAGAAGCTCATGCCTGTGGCATGACCAAGGCTCCCGGTCACCTTTGTGCCGTTCAGCCCAGCCACACTCGCCTGTGCGGCCACGGCCTGGGCATTGTCTTCGATAATCTTCAAGTTGTACCGCTTGGCAATGTCAATGAGTTGCTCGTCCCAGCAGGGTGTTCCGTAAAGGTGGACGGGCATGACTGCTTTTACCTGGGGGGTGAGCAGTGGCTCGATTTTGCAGGTGTCGAGATTCATCGTGTCTTCTCTCACGTCGCATGGACAAGGCTCAAGCCCGTTGTCGCTCACTGCCAGCAGCGATGCTACATAGGTGTTGCCGGGCACAATCACCTTGTCGCCCTCGTGCAATACCCCCATTTCCTTGTAGGCTCTTATCACGAGCCGCAAGGCATCGAGACCATTGCTCACGGCAATGCAGTATTTCACTTGGCACAGCATGGCCATCTCTTGTTCGAGCAGAGCAGTCTGCTCGCCATGCAGGTATCTGCCCGATGCAATCACTTGGCAGGCCGCATCTTTCAACTCCTCCATGATGGGAGCATTGGCCATCGCCAGGTCGAGAAAAACGTGTTCCTTCATTGTTTCATTCCTTTCTTTTGCAGGCAGTGAGTTGCTTAAACTCATTGTAGTCTCTTATGTAGTCGTCTTCGTCGTAGTGCTCCGAGGCGATGACAGCGCACACCGAGCCCGATGAGAAGTTTTCAAGCGTTCGCCATATGCCTGGCACTATGAGTAGCCCCTCGTAAGGCCGGTTGAGCGTAACCGTTAGGCTCTTCACTCCGTCGTCGATAGTTACATCGAAGGCCCCACTTATGGCCACAATCAACTGGTACAGAGCTTTGTGCGAGTGTCCACCACGTTCAACCCCGCCAGGAATGTCGTAAAGATAGTAGGTGCGCTTGATTTTAAACGGGATTTCGTTGCAATCTTCCACTACCGTGAGATTGCCGTTGTCGTGATGGTGCTTTGAGAGCTTGACAAGACGGCACATGTCGATGCTTGAGTTGCTATGTGCGATTGCATTATCTGCCATTTTTCAGTAGCTTGAATTCGTTGAAATCTTCTATATAGTCGTCGGCACTGTATTTTTCGCTCGACAACACATATACCACAGCGTTGGTCGAGAAATTGTCGATCATGCGCCATGTCATGGGAGGCACATACAGACCGTAGTAGCTGCGCGCCATGTGATGGCGGGTCTCGTTGCAGCCGTCGTTGAGCACCACGTCGAAGCTTCCCGACAGCGCTACAATGAATTCTTCTTGCGTGCGAAAGGCGTGGCCTGTGCGGAATTTGCCCCCAGGCACGTCGTAGATCCAGTACACCCGCTTGATGTCGAAGGGCACCTGCTGCCCCCCCTCGATGACCGAAAGGTTGCCGCGAGGGTCGCATATCTTGGGGACGTTCAGTATTTTGGCTTCCTTATATCCCATTGTTTGCCAAGTTTATCAAGTATTGACCATACTGGTTTTTCTTCATGGGCTCGGCCAGCTCAAGCAGCTGCTGGGCATTTATCCAACCTTTGCGGAACGATATTTCCTCAAGCGAGGCTACTTGCACGCCTTGGCGTTTCACTATGGTTTGGATGAAATTGGAGGCATCGAGCATCGATTCGGCCGTGCCTGTGTCGAGCCATGCGAAGCCGCGTCCCAGAGTCTGCACGTGCACGCGCCCTTGCTCCAGGTAGGCATTGTTTACCGCGGTGATCTCAAGCTCACCACGCGCCGAGGGCTTTATCCCGGCTGCAATCTTGAGCACGTCGTTGGGATAAAAGTACAGTCCTGTGACGGCATAGTTCGACCGCGGATGTGCGGGTTTCTCCTCGATACCGGTTGCATTGCCGTCGCTGTCAAAGTCGACCACCCCGAAGCGCTCGGGGTCCTTCACCGCGTAGGCAAAGAGAGTGCACACGTTTTTCTGCTGGGTGCGCTCGACGGCATCGGTGAGCATCTGGGTGAAACTTTGCCCGTAGAAGATGTTGTCGCCCAGCACAAGGCAGGCGTCATCGTCGCCCACAAAGTCTCTGCCCAGGATGAAGGCTTGTGCCAATCCTTCGGGCCTGGGTTGCTCGACGTAGCTGAATTTCACTCCCAGTTCCTCGCCGGTGCCCAGAAGGCGCTTGTAGGCAGGCAGGTCGCTTGGTGTGGAAATTACAAGAATTTCCCGTATTCCTGCGAGCATGAGCACCGAGATGGGGTAGTACACCATCGGCTTGTCGTAGACGGGTACGAGTTGCTTCGATATCCCCTTGGTGATGGGGTAAAGACGTGTGCCGGAGCCTCCGGCGAGAACTATGCCTTTCATCATGTGTGTGAATGTGTGTTGATTATATTTTCTGACGGTTGCCGTACATTTGTTCGTAATACGATTGATAGTCGCCACTGGTCACGCTTTTCACCCAGTCTTGGTTGTCGAGATTCCACCTCACGGTCTTCTCAATGCCTATGGCAAATGTGGTCTCGGGATACCAGCCAAGTTGGGTGGCAATCTTTGTGGGGTCCATGGCATAGCGCATGTCGTGTCCCGGGCGGTCGGCTACATACTCGATGAGACTTTCGTCGATGGTCTCAAGAGGGCACTTGAGCAACCTTTGATATTGCGGCTCCTCGCGCATGATGCGGGCAATGATTGCAATCACTTTTTTAACAATATTAATGTTGCTCTCCTCGTTGAAGCCGCCTATGTTGTAGATTTCGCCATCACGGCCGTTGTGCAACACCAAGTCGATAGCCTTGCAGTGGTCTTCGACATAGAGCCAGTCGCGCACGTTGAGCCCCTTGCCATACACCGGGAGCTTCTTGCCCTCGAGTATGTTCTTGATGATGAGCGGGATCAATTTTTCGGGGAAGTGGTAAGGACCATAGTTGTTGCTGCATCTGGTGATGTTGACCGGCAGCCCGTAGGTGTCGTGGTAGGCCTTGACAATGAGGTCGGCACTGGTCTTGGCTGCCGAGTAGGGCGAGCGTGGCGACAGTGGCGTTTCTTCGGTGAAAAACTGTTTGCCGTAGGTCTTCAGGTCGTGCCTGTTGCCTATCACTTTTTTGAGTTCCTGGCTTACGTGCAATGGCTGGGGCTCGTCATAGTCCTTGGCCAGGCTGCCATAAACTTCGTCGGTCGAAATTTGCAGAAACCTCGTGTTCTCCTTGTAGATATTCTTGCCTTGGGCATCTTTGCCTCTGTACCATGCCTCGCGTGCGCACTGCAGCATGTTCTGAGTGCCCAGGATGTTGGTCTCGAGAAAGAGCCGGGGGTTGGTGATGCTGCGGTCCACGTGGCTCTCGGCTGCAAAATTCACCACATAGTCGATGTCGTGGTCTTTGAAAATCTTGCTCACGGCCTCATAGTCGCCTATGTCACCTTTCACAAAAACCACGTTGGGCAATGCAATCTCATCTTTTATCGATAGCAGGTTGCCCGCGTAGGTGAGTGCATCGAGTATGACTACTTGTGCTTGACCGTGATATTTCTTGAGCATGTATTTCACATAGTTGGACCCAATAAAGCCCGCTGCTCCAGTCACGAGGTAGGTTTTCATATCGTTATATTCTTTTCTTTATTTACAAAGATAATACTTTTATGCGAGATTGAATTGCTAATGCCTGTCGTTTTAGCGCTATCAGAAACCGTTTTTTTTGTTGTTGTGCCAGTGGCTACTGCCGCACATGGCCCCCTCGGGTGTTTCTGCACGAGACCGCCTCGGTGTATTGCCGATTTACATAAAAAAGGATAGTTTCCTCCATTTGGGAAACTATCCTCTTTTGAGTGATGTCGATATCTAAGTGATATAGATAGATGCTTAGTCTTGGTTCAAGTTGATGCGTTTGAGGTCGGTTGCCTTCAGCTCCTTGTCAAACTTCTTCAAGTACTCGGCAACGGTCATTTTGTCGACGCCATCGGCATCGATTTGCTGCTCGTTGAGCACATTCTCGGCAAAGAACTTGTTGAGGCGGCCGTTGGCGATGTTCTTGATCATCTGCTCGGGCATTGTAGCCTTCTTCTGCTCGGCCACTTGCTCCGACAGCTCTTTGACCTTTTTCACGTCGTCTTCGGTCATGTAACCCTTGCGCACAGCCTCGTCGAGGTGCTCTTGAGTTGCGCAGTAGTAGGGGTTGTAGCCTGCCTTCTTCAAGGCGTTGTCTACAGCCTTCTGCACTTGCTCGGCCTTGGTCTTGTCGACAGCAATGCTGTATTCCTCGTCGATGCGGTCTTGGCTTATTTGCTCACGCGAAGCCACGATGGGGTTCATCGAGGCTACCTGCATGGCAATCGTCTTGGCCACCTCGTCGTCGAAGTCACCCTTGTTAAATGCCACAACGGTCGACAGCTTGTGGTTGAAGTGGTTGTAGGCAACAGTCTTAGCGCCTTCAACATAGCCATAGTCGCCAAATTCCATTTTCTCGCCGGTGATACCCGAGAGCACTTTGATTTGGTCGGCAACGTTGCTGTCATATAAAGGAAGGGCCTTCACCTCATCGGCAGACTTGGCTTTTGCCTTGAGAGCTGCATCGAGCGTGTCGGTGACAAGCTTCACAAACTTCTCGTTGTTGGCCACAGGTTCGGTTTCACACTTTATCGAGAGCACGGCTGCAAATTCTCCGTCGGCCTTGCTCAGTGCACGACCCTCGGCGGCGTCGCGGTCTTCGCGCTTTGCAGCAATGGCCTGGCCACGCTTGCGCACGATTTCCACAGCCTTCTGGATGTCGCCTTCGGCCTCGATGAGGGCTTTCTTGCAATCTACCATGCCTGCGCTTGTGAGTTCGCGGAGTTTTTTGATGTCTGCAATAGATACTGCCATAATTATTTAATTCCTTTGTGTTGTAGAGTTAATTGAATTGTGTTGATTTTTGTTTTATTCAGCTTTGGGAGCCTCGGGCTCGGCTTCGGCTTTGGGAGCCTCGGGCTCAGCTTCGGCTTTGGGAGCCTCGGCAACTGGAGCTGCTGCAGCCACTTCCTTCACAGCAGCATTGCGGCGCACGCGGGCACGACGGGGCTTGTTTTCGCCTTCCTCGCCTTCCTCGGCATCTTTGTTGTCAACTTTTTCCACCTTGCGCTCCTCGAGACCCTCGTTGATGGCCTCGCACACTGTGCTCATGATCAAGTCGATCGACTTGGATGCGTCGTCGTTGGCAGGAATCACAAAGTCGACGGTCGACGGGTCGCTGTTGGTGTCGACCATGCCAAACACGGGGATACCCAGGCGGTTGGCCTCGGCTACAGCAATGTGCTCTTTCATCACGTCGACTACAAACAGGGCACTTGGCAGACGGTTGAGGTCGGCAATGCTGCCCAGGTTCTTCTCAAGCTTGGCACGCTGGCGGGTGACTTGCAGTTTCTCGCGCTTCGACAGGTTGTCGAATGTGCCGTCTTTCATCATCTTGTCGATGCTGGTCATCTTCTTCACAGCCTTGCGAATGGTGGGGAAGTTGGTGAGCATGCCACCTGGCCAGCGCTCAATCACGTAGGGCATGTTGACTGCGCCGGCGCGGTCGGCTACCACTTGCTTGGCTTGCTTCTTGGTGGCAACAAAGAGCACCTTCTTGCCGCTCTTGGCAATGTTCTTGAGTGCGTTGCATGCCTCTTCAAGCTTGGCTTGTGTCTTGTATAAGTCGATGATGTGAATGCCGTTGCGCTCCATGAAGATGTAGGGAGCCATGGCAGGATTCCATTTGCGTTTCAGGTGACCAAAGTGGCAGGTTGCCTCGAGAAGTTGGTCAAAACTTGGTGTTTGCATTTTGATTTTTTTCTTTTTTGTTTACGTTCTACTTAAATCAATCACATAGTAGCTCCTCAGCTGTGTTGTTGCAGCCCGGCGAAAGTCTATGTGATTTGGATACTAAACTCTCTATTTTGTTTTCAAGATAGTCGAGTAAGCGTCTCAGTAGTATATATGTGAAATAATAATACTTGCTGCCGATTAACGCTTGCTGAACTGGAATCTCTTGCGAGCCTTGGGCTGACCTGGCTTCTTGCGCTCTACGGCACGAGGGTCGCGAGTCATGAAGCCCTCCTTGCGCAGGGCACTCTTGTCGTCGGGGTTGATCTTGACCAGTGCACGGGCAATTGCCAGACGCAATGCCTCGGCTTGGCCCTTGTAGCCGCCGCCGTCGAGATTCACCTTGATGTCATATTTCTCGGCTGCCTCCAGCGTGTTAAGGGGTTGCTTAACGATGAATTGGAGTATTGGAGATGGGAAATATTTCTCAAGTGCTACCTTGTTGATTGTAATTTCGCCTTTACCTTCGGTTACAAATACGCGAGCTACTGCTGCTTTGCGGCGACCTACTGCATTAATTTTTTCCATACTTCCAATTGATTATTTGAGTTTGTTGATATCGATTACTTTGGGGTCTTGAGCCTCGTGGGGGTGTACGTTGCCATTGTAGATGTGCACATTGGTGAGCAGTTGTGCGCCCAGACGATTCTTGGGCAGCATGCCCTTGAGCACATGCAGGAACAACGGGTGCATGCCCGGAGTGAGGTCCTCGCGCAGCGACTTCTGTTGAAGTATTGCAGGAGAAGCGTAGCGCTGACCGCCAGGATAACCAGTGTAGGAAATATAGGTGCGATCGGTCCATTTCTTGCCGGTGAGTTTCACCTTGTCGGCATTGATGATGATCACATTGTCACCACAATCAACGTGGGGTGTATAGCAGGGTTTGTATTTGCCGCGCAGAATCTTGGCGACTTTGGCGCAAAAGCGACCCAGTACTTGGTCGGTAGCATCAACGACTACCCATTCTTTCTTGACCTGCTCAGCCTTCACCGAGTTGGTCTTGTAACTTAAAGTGTTCACTTTTAAATTCCTGATTAATAGTTAATTTTTACATTCTCAGGCTCAAGTTGAACACGGCCAAATGCTCGCCTGCCGCCTTTGAATAAATAAATTTCGGACATAATCGGACTGCAAAGGTACAAATTCTTGGCTTTAAATCAAACACTTCCTGATGCTCGTTGAAGAACTCACGTGAACGATTTAACAACTATTTGCACATTTAACCATCGTTTACATAATTACTTTTTTAAAAAATAAACCAGCCCGCAAGTGAAATTGCGGGCTGGTTGTTGTGTGTGGCGGTTCAATGCTTTACCGCTGCATGTGTCACTTGATGATAACTCGCTTGGTATTCTGCTTGCCAGCCGTGATGGCTTTCACCACATACACGCCTGGAGCCAGCTGCGAGGCATCGACGGTTTCAACGTTGCCGCGTGGAGTCGTGCTCAGCACAGTTGCGCCATTGACCGAGTAGACGGTCACAGTCTGCAGTTTCTCGCCTGCAACGACATTGATCATGCTGCCCTTGGCGTTGATGCTGATGCTTGACTGGCTGGCTACCTCGCTCACGCCGGTTTCAGGTTCGTCGGTGATGTCGCTCAACTTGGCGGTTTGGGTTGCCTCGCCGTATTTCACATACTTGTAGTCGTCGATGTATATATCGCCCGACCAGTCTTGCCAGGTGATGGGGTTGCCGCTGTCGTCGACGCCGTCGTTATCTTTGTACATGTCACCCTGGTCGGCTGTCATCTCGTGGTTGAGCCAGAATGAGTCGTAGCACCATGTGTCGTTTTCCGAGAAGGTGTAGGGGTCGGAGCCGGTGAAGGTCTGGTTGTTGGCTCCGCACTTGTTGATGTCCCATGCCATGATGTCCCAGCCACGGTAGTTGAGCGTCTTGCTCAGGTTGCGCTTGATGCCGTCGATGCTGCCGCCGTTGACACGCACGCGCACCATGTGGGCAACCTTGTTGTTGCTGCCGTCGCCATACACGCAGCATTGCAGCACATAGCCCTTCACGCTGGTGTCGTAGTAGTTTTGCTGGTAAGAGCGGTATTCGCGTATCTGCCACGGGCCGGCAAACGAGTCGTCGAACTTGTAGTGCAGGTGAATCGTGTTTTTCACCGAGTCGCCACTATGCACGTTGGCCTGCTCAATATAGTTGGCGGTAGATTCCTCAACGCCAGTCTTAGATGTTGTGCCCGCTGTCGAGCCCGAGCCATCGGGAGCCCACCAGTGGTCGACTGTGCACTCGTCGAGCACTTTCTGAGCCTCAACGGGGTGATACTCGCTCAGGAACTTGAACGTGTAGCCCTCCGACAGGTTGCCGGCAAGGTCTTTGAACCCGCCTTTCACGGTCACCTTGTAGGCCTTGTCGAGTGTCAAGTCCTTTGATGGATAAAGGTGCAGCACCGAGGCTCCGTTGACCACGGCGTGGGTGATGGTGCCTTCAATCTTGTTGCCATCTTTGTCGGCCAGCACGATAGCGTCGGTAGCATCGTCCTCGTTCCAAGCCAGCTCCTCGTTGTACTCGATGCGTATGGCCGGACGCAGCGTGTAGAGCATGGTCGAGTCTTTGGCAGGTGTCGTGCTCACGACATAGGGAGCCTGGGTGTCGGCCGGCACTGTAGTGAAGGTGAAGGTGTAGTTGCCTCCTTCGGTGCCGTCGGCATTGCCGTCGAGATATTGATTGGTCTGGCTGTTCTTGGCAATGCTGCCGTCGATGGTGATGGTATAGGTCTCCTCGTCGGCGAGTTTGCTGATGTCGATAACCAGCGTGTAGTCGTTTTTCCAAGTGAAGGTGCACTGGCCGTTGTTGCTGATTGCGAAGGCTTTTTCCACACTTTCACGATTCATCTTGCGCGAGAACGTGATGGTGATGGGCACGGTGCGACGCACAGCTCCTGCATCGGCAACGTCGATCGACGACACAACAGCCGGGGCGTTCGACGTGAGTGCCACGTTGGCCCAAGTCACGTTGTTGCCGCTCAGGCCTTGTGGATCGCTCTTCATCGTCACGCTTGCAGTGCTCGAGCTGAAGCCAGGGCAAGAGTAGGAGATGTCGTAGCTCTTGCCAGCTTGCAGGTTCTCGAAGAGGAAGAAACCGTTGTGAATGAGATCAGGATTCTTGGTGTAATTCTTAAACAGGCTGTCGTAGCTGTCGGTCACAATAGAGTCGCCGTTCACTTTCACAGTAGCGCCATTGATGGGCTCGCCAGTCTCGCTGTTGGTGACGACTCCAGCCAGCAATACCTTGTCGGGGCGAGTGATTCCGCGATATTCCATGATTGCCCTTGCCGTGCCGAAAGCCTCGAGGCGCTTGTAGCTGTCGTTGAGGTTCAAGGCCTGCTGCATGGGCAGGGTGTGGAAGCCGCCCTCGCTCAGCATCGATGCGCAATTGGTGCGGCGGTTCACGCTCAGGTAGGGGAAATGATAGTCGTGATCGGTCACGCGGTCGTAGTAGTAGCGGTCATACCAGCTGCCGCGGCTTGTGGTGTTGTACATCACACCGGTGAGGTTGGGATCCAGAATTTCGCTGAAGCGCTTGCCTCCATTGGGGGTCTTCTCCACTGCGGTTCCGTTTTCATACCATCCGCCGAAGAGGAATAGTGTCTGGTTCTCGTTCGACCCGGCATCGCTGTGTATGGCATAGAAGAAGTCTGCTCCCCAAGCGTTGGCCATGTCGCTGCGCTCCTCCAGGCTCACGTCGTCCTGGTCGTCGTCGCGGGTCATCTTTATTGTAGTGGTGTCGGCCGTAGTATAGTCAAAGAGGAACTGGCGTGTTGCCAAGCCCACGCGCAGCACCTTCTGTGCCTCGCTATAGTTGTAGAGGCCTTGGTTCTCGGTCTTTGAGTGGCCAGGATCGATCCAGAGCTTGAAATCACCCCAATTCTGTTTCGCTACAGTCTCGGCTGTAGCAATGCCGCCAAGTGTGAGCATGCCCATAGCGGCACCTATCATTATTTTATTAATATTTTTCATGACTTGTCGATTATTTGAGGTTGATGGTGTAAATGTAGCCGTCGGCATCGTTGTCAAATGCGATTGTCTTGCCGTCGGGAGAAACTGCTGTTGTCACAGGTATCACATTGCTCTCACTGGTGATGCACACTGCATTGCCGCTCTGGCTGTCGATGCAGTAGAGCTCGCTCGAGGTGAAGCGGTCACCGTTGTCGGTGAGACGGGTCACTACCAGGTTGCGGCTGTCGGGCATCCATGCTGGATAAGCGCCTTTGCCCAGCGATACGGGATTGGTGCCGTCGGCGTTGCACACCCACACCCCGTTGCTCACGATTTGGAAGGCAATCTTGGTGCCGTCGGGCGACAAGGCCGGGTTGAGTATCATCTTGCCGGCATACTTGTTGAGTGACTTGATGAGTTGAGTGGCCTGGCTGGGCTGGTCGAGCATGACTTGCAGCACGTTGACGGCCCCTGTTGCCTTTGAGCGCTTGAAGTTGCGCTCGCTTGGGGCAACCACGCGCGACACGCCGGTGTTCACGTCGATATTTTCGATGCGTGTCATGCGGCGGTTGTTCTGCATCGTGTAGGGAGTTGAGATGATGTCGTGGGCATCGCTCCATGTCATTTTGTAGCCTGCTCCAGGCTCGTTGGAAACTTGCTGAATCGAACTTCCGTCGGCGTTGGCAACCCAAATGCCGATGTAGTTGTCGCCCGTTACGGCAATCTTGGAACCGTCGGGGCTCCACACTGGAGCCATGAGGCTTTGCGAAGACTTGATGAGCACTTGCGGCTTGCTCCACTGGGCAGGCTGTGCCATCATGCTTCCGGCACACAGCATGAGGGCTGTGGCAAAAAGTAATTTTTTCTTCATGTTGGTTAATTTAATTTTAGTTTATGTATGTGATATTTTGAGTATCCCTTTATATTTTATTGAGTGTAAAATTACCTCAATTTGCCAAACTGTCCAAAAAAAACATGTTTAATTTTTGTCACCATTTTGTAAAAAATCTATAACTGGCGTTGTGGTAGCATTTAGGCTGCTCTGTTTCTTGCCGCCACTGCAATGGGGCGAAGCCGTCACTTTGTCTCGGCCTGCCCCTGTTGCGGCTCGTTGCCGTTGAAGCACGCCGTCAGTGACCGCGCCTGGTGCTCGGCGCTCATCTGCTGGCGATACCGCACGCAATTTTTCACATAGGTATGGTTGTTGTCGATAACGTGTTTCAGCTCGTCGGCGCCCCAGTTGTCTTTGGCAATGCCCAATTGCAGCCTGTTGATTTCCCCCGACAACGCTGGTACCATGTTGGTGACGACAGGGGTGCCCGAGACAATCGACTCTGGTATAGACACCATATTGAGGTCGCGCCTTGTGTTGATGAGAAAGCAATAGGAGTCTTTGATGTATCGGTTGAGCTCTTGTTGTGGCAGGAAGCCTAAGAATTGTACATAGTCGGTCAGCCCGAGCGCATGTGCAAGATCTTTTAATTTTTCTTCTTCGTCACCTCGCCCGGCAATCAAGAGCTTGATGTCTTCATATCCTTTAATGTGGTGAAACTGGGCAAATTTCTTGATAATGCCGTCCACATTTTTCCTGAATATGAGTTGTGAGGAGCTTATCACTTGACGCTTCTTGACGGTTGAGCACTCAAATTTTTCTATGTCGATGCCATGGTCGACGATTGTTGCCACGGTGTGAGGCATATACTGGCCTATGAAATCGCGAGCCGAGGCCGAGCGGCCCACCACCACCTTGATGCGTCGCATAAACAAAGGCACAATCACCTTGTGCCAGAATTTTGACGGCAATTGATGGAATTTCCTTTGATGCACATTGAGCTCTTGCCATATCAGAGTCTTTTCAGGACACACAATGCCGCACAGCAGCGAGTGAAACATAAAGGTCTCGCTGGCCAGAATCATGTCGAAACGGCAATGGTTTTTCTTTATCCATTTAAGCATCGTCACCGACAGCGGAAGGGCATCCTTTAGCACCCGCTTCAGGTTGGCTTTGAACCACAGCACGTCGACGTCGTAGGCTTCGGGCTGGGTGGGCATGTAATCGTCGATGGCTAAAAGGGTCACATCGTTTCCTGTCTTTTTCAATCCAAGGCACATGCTGTAGATCATCGTGTCTTTGATGGTTTTCACTTGAGGTATTACCCCGTTGTTGCTCGTGTAGAGCACGGGATTGATTACAAGTATTTTCATGACAGGCGGGGGTGTTTAGTCACTTGTTTACAATGCTTTTCAGCCGTGTATACTGGCGGTAGACGCAGTAGGCCAGCTTGTAGTGGCGGGTGTTGACCAGGTCAAGAAACAGCTCCTTGGCCTTTGAGAGTCCTGTTCTTTTGCGATAGGCCAGGCTGTGTTGCACTTGCATGTAGTTGCTCATCTCTTGCAACTTGCCTGCATTCATGTCGGGGTCGTAGTGCATCATGTAGCCCAGCGCGTCGATATAGCGGCCTATGACGAACGACGCGAGCCACACCGAGCAGTCTTGACTGTAGTGGGCTTTTACATATTGGGTAGCTGCATCAATCAAGTCAATCTCTTTTTGCCATTTGTCTTTACGCACCTTGGTGGTCAACGTGTTGGAAAAACGCATGCAGTAGTTGTACACGATATCGGGCACGATTATGATTTTGTGGCACAGGGGCATGAGACGCATGTGGAAATGTATGTCTTCGCTTATGTATTGCCGTTCTGAGAAAAAATATAGGTCATTGTCGCGCAGGGTGCTCAGCTTATAGAGCGAGTGCCAGGCTGCGCCGTTTATCTTTCTCACTGGAAATTTCGCCTCGGGGTTGCTTCCCAGCATGAAGAGCATGGCCTCTTTGCATTCTGCATCGTTGAGCACAACCGTGGCATCGGTGTCCCGCGACACACGGTCGAATTTCTCGTTGCGGTATATGTTGTAGCCGCCCATGATCATGTCGGCCTCCCCGTTGCAGGAGTCAGCATGTGAGTAAAGTCTCTCGCAGGCGTCACGCTCAAGGTAGTCGTCGGAGTCGACAAACATCACATAGTCGCTGCTGGCGGCGTCGATGCCCGTGTTGCGGGCAAGCCCCAGACCTTCGTTGTTTTTGTGTATTGCTTTAATGCGTTTGTCTTCCAGGGCATAGCTGTCGCACAAGGCTGGACAATTGTCGGGTGAGCCGTCGTCGACCAGGATGATTTCAATGTCGGCAAGTGTTTGGCTTCTTGCCGCGTGCACACAACGTGGGAGATAGGCTTCCACATTATATATAGGGATTATTATCGATATCTTAGACATAAACAAAGAGTAGTCGTGATGTCACCTGACATGCATGTGCATTTAAGTACAGTGGAGCCTCTATGCGGGCGTTGCACCCGCCAGAATTTTCCATTGTCAAAGGTAATAAGAATTGCGGCTAACTCCAAATTTTTTATTCATCGCGCCTGTTTGCACACTTGCTGTGCCACGTTGATTTCTTTTTGTTACACGATTGTCACAGGTTTGTAATACCTGTGTTACAATTGTAATAGAACTTTGCAGCGTGAAAGTTATTAAATGCTTATTTTAAAATAATTTAAAACACAATGAAACGTTTTTATTTTACATGGGTTGCGGTGGCTGCAATGTTGCTCCTCACCGCATGCAATGGACAGAAAAACAACGGACATGAAGCTCAAGAGTTAACCGGTGCTGGTGCCACATTCCCAATGCCATTCTACAACATGGTCTTCGAAGACTATGCCAACAACGGCGGTGCAAAAGTCTCCTACGGAGGCATAGGCAGCGGCGGCGGTGTTCGCAATCTCAAGGATGGCATCGTCGACTTTGCAGCCAGCGACGCTTTCCTGAGCGACGAGGAGATGGCCAAGATGAAGCCTGTGGTGCACGTGCCCACATGCATGGGTGCTATCGTGCTTGCCTACAACCTGCCTGGCGTGAAGACCCTTAACCTGGCTGGCGATGTGATTGCCGACATCTATGCAGGCAAAATCATAATGTGGAACGATCCGCGCCTGCAGAGCATCAATGCCGGCGTCAAGCTCCCTGCTCAAAAAATCATTGTGGCTTACCGCTCCGACGGCAGTGGCTCGACCTTTGTCTTCACCGACTACCTGTCTAAAGTGAGTGAGAACTGGAAGAAGACCTACGGCAGCGGCAAGACTGTCGATTTCCCTGTGGGCCAGGCTGCCAAGGGCAATCCTGGTGTGGCTGGCATCATTGCCAACACGCCCTACTCCATAGGCTATGTGGGTTCGGAATATGCATTTGCCCAGAAGATCGCTTTTGCCAATGTGAAGAACGCCAGCGGTACCTTTATCACTCCTTCGGCAGCAAGCATCTCGGCAGCAGCCGGCGATATCCCCAGTGATACACGTTGCTCGATTACCAACGCATCGGGCAAGGACGCTTATCCCATCAGCCTGTTTACCTGGCTCATTATCTACAAAGAGCAGAATTACTCCAACCGCACCAAGGAGCAGGCACTGGCCACCGTCGACCTCCTGAAACACATGCTCGATCCTAAAGTGCAGAGCATGACGAGCAAGGTGCACTATGCTCCTCTTCCCGAGAAGGCAGTGAAACTGAGCTTGGAAAATCTTAAGACGGTCACCTACAACGGCCAGCCGCTTCTCAAGTAAAAACGCTCTTCAACATGCAAGACAGAATATTTAAAGTATTGCTTATTTTGTCGGCATTGGTTATTCCCGTCATCGGAGGGGGCATCATCTATTCCCTCTCCGTTGATGCTTCAGGAGCCTTCCAACGGTTTGGATTTTGGCATTTCATGTTTTCCGACCAGTGGGTCACTACGGCTGGCAAGGAAAACTATGGCGCGCTGCCATTCATTACAGGCACATTGCTCACCACCCTCCTGGCGCTTGTCATGTGCATTCCGTTCTCGTTGCCTGTTGCATTGTTTACCGGCGAATACTTCAGCGGACGAAAAATAGCCAGCATCCTGGGCACCGTCACCGAGTTGCTCGCTGGCATCCCTTCTATCATCTATGGATTGTGGGGTTTCTACGTGCTCAGGTCTATCTTCATGCACTTGAACTTGTCGCCCCAGGGGTCGGGTATACTCACTGCCTCTTTTGTGCTGTCGATCATGATAGTGCCCTATGCTGCCTCGTTGAGCGCCGAGATCATCAAGATGGTGCCCAACGACTTGAAAGAGGGCGCCTATGCCATGGGGGCGACCCATGCCGAGGTCATACGCCACATCATTTTCCCAGTGGCTGGTTCGGGTATCTTTTCGGCCTACATCTTGGCCATAGGCCGTGCCCTGGGCGAAACGATGACGGTGACCATGCTCATCGGCAACACCAACGAGGTGCCCGACACCCTGCGCACGACTGCCAACACCATGGCCAGTATCATTGCCAACCAGTTTGGCGAGGCCGATGGCCTGAAACTGTCGTCGCTCATCGCTATAGGGCTGCTGCTGTTTTTGATTACTGCCGTTATCAACATGATAGGTCGCATCTTGATACGTCGCGCACAACGTGTTTAATCAAAAATACGTCATTATTATGAAATTTGAAAAAAATCTCAAGATAAGAGTTGCACAGAGCCGTTTGGTTTTTGTCACGGTTTGTGTGCTCTCGGCCGTTACTGCCATCCCGCTTGTGGCAATTCTGGGCGAAGTGCTCCTCAAGGGCTGGCATCAGCTCGACTGGACATTCTTGACACAATCCACCCCCGACCCTGTCAAGGCAATGATGGCGGCCGATGCCGGTCAGCCTGTGCCTGGCGGCATTGCAAATGGCATTGTGGGCACGTGCCTGATGCTGCTCATGGCATCGGCACTTTCGATACCTGTGGGCATCATGTGTGGCATCTGCCTCTCGGAGTACCGCAAGAGTAAGCTTGCAGTGGTTGTGAGTTACTTGACCGACTTGCTGCAGGGCACACCTTCGATCATCATAGGCATCATCACCTATATTTGGGTGGTTGTCCCCATGAAGGGCTACTCGGCATTTGCCGGCAGTGTTTCTTTGTTTATCATGATGCTTCCACTGGTGATACGCTCGACCGAGGAGACGATGAATGTGTTGCCGCCTGCATTGAAAGAGGCAGGCCTGGCACTGGGAGGAAGCTACTGGAGGGTGATGCTGCAAGTGATGCTCCCCGCCTCGCTGGGCAGCATCTTCACAGGCATCCTGCTGGCCATTTCCCGCGTTGCCGGCGAGACGGCTCCCCTCATGTTTACCGCCCTGGGTGGAGCTGCTGTGAGCTGGAACATGAGCAAGCCCATGGCTGCAGTGCCGTTGCTCATCTGGAACTTCTTCAATGACCCCAACCTGCAAAGCCTCATTTGGGGAGCCTCTCTGTTCCTGCTCCTGTTTGTATTATGTCTTAATTTAATCTCAAAACGTATTGCTAAAAAATGGAAGATATACTAAATCCTATATTGGAGATCAAAGACCTGTGTGTGTCCTATACCTCCAAGGTGATGGCCGTTAAGCACGTCACGGTGGCGATCGAGAAAAACTCAATCACTGCTATCATGGGGCCTTCGGGATGCGGAAAGAGCACCCTGTTGCGTGCCATCAACCGCATGCACGAGCTGTACCGCAACATTCGCGTCACGGGCGAGATCTTGCTCAACGGCGAGGATGTGATGGAGATGGATCCCACCGAGGAACGCCGGCACATAGGCATGGTCTTTCAGCGTCCCAACCCTTTCCCCACCATGAGCATCTACGACAATGTGCTGGCTGGCTACAAGCTCAATGGCATAAGGCTGCCTAAGTCGAAAAAAGATGAAATTGTGGAAACAAATCTGCGCAACGTGGCGCTTTGGGACGAGGTGAAAGACTCGCTCAACAAGCGTGGCACCTTCCTCTCGGGAGGGCAGCAGCAGCGCCTGTGCATAGCACGTGCCTTGGCTCTTCGGCCCGATGTGCTCTTGATGGACGAGCCCACCTCGGCTCTCGATCCCATAGCTACAAAGTATTGCGAGGAACTGATGGACGACTTGAAAAAGCAAGTCACCATCCTTATCGTCACTCACAACATGTCGCAGGCCAAGCGCATCTCCGATCGCTCAATGTTCATGTTTCTGGGCGACCTCATTGAATACGACGACACGACAACCATGTTCTCTCATCCAAAGGACCCGCGCACGCTGTCCTACCTCAATGGCAAGATGGGATGACCTGTGTTGCGTGTCTAAAAATGCCTAACCTTCTTTCCTATGAACTAAACTTTTATCTACATGACTTGTTATGATGTGGATGTAAGCTATTTCATGTCCAGAGTATTTTAATAACAAGTAACTAAAAGCCAAGTTGCTGTGGTAGCAACTTGGCTTTGCTTTTAGTTGTGCCGCACTTGTGCCCGTGCTTGCCTTGTCTCCAATCAGGCTCATGTTGCCGTGGCCGGCAAGTGTGGGTCAATGTTGTGCAGTCCCGATCATCTTCTGTGTGACGTGGCTGCCGTCGTTGTAGTAGGTGACCTTGATGCACACTCCCGAGCTCGGAGCGTTGAGGGGGCGTCCGGTGAGGTCGTAATAAGCGGTTGACACGACTTTAGTATCTTTGCTCACGGTGCTCACGCTGGTTGGTAGGAAGCGCCACCACTGGATGTCGGTCACGCTGTTGCCGTATACGAGCTGCACACCTATGGCCTTGAAATCGTTGGTGTAGGTGTTGAACGATGCCCATGCCTTGGTGGGCTCGCCGTCTTTAGAGCCATTCATTGTAAAGAAGTCGGACCGGTCGGCATATTGTACCGGGATCTGTGTGGCATCATTCTTGAGTGAGCCATAGGTGTCGGCCTTAAATACAAACTCATGCGGAGGCTCCATGGGATCGTCGGTGAGCAGTGTAAACACGCGATAGAAGTATTTGGATGGATTCAGGAAATGGCCTTTTTTGTCAAATTTTGAGTAACTGAATGTGATGTAGCCATAGCCCTCTTCGGTCGTGTAGGGCTTGCACTGGTTGGCTTGGAATTGAGGGGCTTGCGGTCCCGATGCCTCGTCGGCATAGGGCGAGAACAATGGCCTGATGTAGGAGCTCACAAAGAAAGGCACCGTGTTGCCGGCATTGATGAGCCAGGCCAGTGTGTCGGCTGCTGCATCGCCCACGCCATAGCCGCCCGCAGCAGTGTTATAGGGCATGTCGAGCGCGGGTGCAAAGCTGAATGTGTAGTAGCTTGTGTTGGTTCCCCACACGGGGTCGCTCTCTTCGTGCAGCGTGTAGTGGGCGGCTCTTGAATAGAGGTGTATCATGTAGGTCGAGTCGATGCCCAGGTACTGGTTGCCGTCGAAGTGCAGCATGTTGCCCTGCAAGGAGCCTTTCATCCACTGGCTGTCGCTGTTGTTGTAGGGATTGCACACATAGATGTCGTTGCCGTCTTTCACAGTCTTCACCACCTGCCAGTCGCGTGTGGAGTCAGCATCGCCTGTGCGCATGATGTAGAGTTGGGCTCTTTTTATTTGCTCGGCTGTGGGCTCGTATTTGGGGACTGTGATTTTGTTGATCACTATCTCGCCGTCGCCATAGCCGGCCCACTGCAGCTTGTCGTTGACCAGGCCCATATACACATCGTCGAGCTGAATGAGCGAGTCGTTGCGCAGCACAAAGCGCAGGCTGTCGCGCAATCTTGTGCCGCCATCAAGGGTGTCGAGTTTCAAGAAGGGCGTTGTGCCGCCGAAGCCGTCGTCTTCAAGATACAGCTTCATAGGGAATGCATAGAAGTACTCGTCGTTGCCGTTGTCGTCTTGCTGGCTAAATACGGGTTGGGGGAAGCGGGCCACGAGGGTGTCGCCCTTTGCCGGACTCAAGCGCAGCCACGTGGAGGCATAGAGCTGCGATATGGGGTCGGAGAAATAATAGTTTCCGTCGTTGCCCTTTACGATATTGGCCACCGAGTAGTTAGACTGGCCAAATTGCAGCGTCTCGCCGTCGAAGGTGCAATAACGCATGCTCCTCGACATGCCGCTGGTTTCAACTCCTGCCGGTGTTGTGGTGATCATGTCTTTTGAAAATTCATATTCTGCCCTTGCCTGAGTGGGCATTGGAGCAGTGGCAGCAGCCCTGACTGCCATGACGTGGCTTGGTCTTGAGGCCCTCGACAGAGGTGTTGCATTGCTTCTTGCAGTGGTGCCGCCCGCTTGCAAGCAAAGCATTGAGGCTGCAATCAAAATAAGAGATTTCATAAGCAATAGGTTTGGTTGATGTGTGATAAATTAATGATTGCTAATTTAAAGGTTTGTATTCAAAAAAGCAAATTTTTTTATGTTTTATGCGAATGTGATCTACATTGCAGGGCAATAAAAATGCGTGTTAACATAAATTTTAAAATAAATGCATTTGTTTTAATGAAAAAATTGTAATTTCGTCATCAGAAATGCAAACTTCTAAAACCAAAAAATATAAAGCGATGAAGGAAAAACTCAAGCAGCTATTTGCCAGCCGATTTGGAAGCATCCCCATGTTCTACGCCTCGGCTGGGCGCATCAACCTGATAGGCGAACACACTGATTACAACGGCGGCTTTGTGTTTCCGGGAGCAATCGACAAATATATCTTGGCTGCCATCAACATCAATGGCACCGACAAGGTGAGAGCCTACTCGGCCGACCTCGACGACTATGTCGAGTTTGGGTTGACCGAGGCCGACAAGCCCTCGCCTCAGTGGGCCGATTACGTCTTCGGGGTGTGCCGCGAGATTATCAAGCGCGGCGGCACGGTCAAGGGCTTCGACACGGTGTTTGCCGGCAATGTGCCCCTTGGCGCAGGGTTGTCGTCGTCGGCCGCGCTGGAAAGCTGCTTCGCGTTTGCCCTCAACGATATTTTCAACGACAACAAGTTTGATAAGATGGAACTGGCCAAGATAGGTCAGGCAACCGAGCACAACTATTGTGGGGTGAACTGCGGCATCATGGACCAGTTTGCATCGATTTTTGGCAAGAAGAACATGCTCATGCGTCTCGATTGCCGCTCGCTCGAGTATCAATATTACCCCTACAACCCTGTGGGCTACAAGACGGTGCTCGTCAATTCCAAGGTGAAGCACGAGCTCGTCGATTCGCCCTACAACAAGCGCCGGGCTTCGTGTGAGCGTGTAGCCCGATTGCTTGGCGTTGAGACCTTGCGCGATGCTACTATGGCCATGCTCGATGGGGCGCGCGACAAGATGAGCGACGAGGACTACAAGCGCGCCTTGTATGTCATCGGCGAGAAAGAGCGTGTGCTCAAGGTGTGCGATGCGCTTGAGCGTGGCGACTACGACACAGTGGGCGAGTGCATGTATGGCACGCACGACGGCCTCTCGCGCCTCTACGAGGTGAGTTGCGACGAGCTCGACTATCTCAACGATGTGGCCAGGGAATGTGGCGTTACGGGCTCTCGCATCATGGGAGGCGGCTTTGGCGGATGCACAATCAATTTGGTGAAGGACTCGCTCTACGACAACTTCATCGCTACGGTCACAGCCAAGTTTGCCGCACGTTATGGGCATGAACCCGATATCATACCTGTGGTGATAAGCGATGGCGCTCACAAGCTTGCCAATGACGAGGAACTGTAAACAATATTTTTATTAACAAAACATATTACATTCAGGGACGTAGGGCTTAATAGGGAAACCTCTCCTTGAATAAAAAATGAAAAATAAACGATATAAAATGAAACCTACACTGTTTGTGCTTGCCGCTGGCATGGGTAGCCGCTATGGCGGCTTGAAGCAACTTGATGGCCTGGGACCTCACGGCGAGACGATTATGGACTATTCGATTTATGATGCTATCCACGCAGGCTTTGGCAAGGTCGTGTTTGTGATTCGCAAAGATTTTGAGGACGACTTCCGCAGCAAGATTTTGTCGAAGTATGAAGGGCACATCCCTGTCGAGGTGGTGTTCCAGTCTACACAGGACCTGCCCGAGGGCTTCACCTGCCCGGCCGGACGCACCAAGCCTTGGGGCACCAATCATGCACTCTTGATGGGCCGCAACGTCATCAAGGAGCCTTTTGCCATCATCAATAGCGACGACTACTATGGTCGCAACAGCTTTGAAGTGATGGCCCAGGAGCTGAGCAACCTGCCCGAGGGCTCCAAGCACAACTACTCGATGCTCGGTTTCAAGGTGGGCAACACCATGAGCGAGAGCGGTTCGGTGAGCCGTGGCGTGTGCGAGACCGTCGACGGCTATCTCACTGGCATTGTCGAGCGCACCAGCATTGCCTACGACGAGAACCACAACATCTTCTTCGACGACGAGCAGGGCCACAGTGTGCAGCTTGCCCCCGACACGCCCGTGTCGATGAACTTCTGGGGCTTCACACCCGACTATTTCGACTACAGCGAGCAGGCCTTTGTCGAGTTTCTGAAGGCTCACATCAACGAGCCCAAGTCGGAGTTCTTCATCCCTACTGTGGTCAATCGCCTCATAAGCGAGAAAAAGGTTCGGGTGAAGGTGCTCAAGACCGATTCCAAGTGGTTTGGCGTCACCTATAGTGCTGATCGCCAGGGCGTGGTCGACAAGTTTGCCGCCTTGCACGACAGCGGTTTTTATCCCGACAGCATGTTCTAACTCTTTTTCATAGCTTTGCTGCACATCAATATCGAGTGCCGGCAGCCGGGGTAAATTCCCGGGTGCCGGCATTGTTTTTTTGTTAAGCCTAAATTTGATTTTTGTAGCTTTTCTTATTACCTTTGTGTCAATTGAAAGTAGTGCAATGGGCGAGATGTTGAACAATAGTGCAATAATCAAGAAATTCAACGATTTTCTTGAGGCAGGGCATTATCGCAAGACTCCCGAGCGATTTGCAATACTCGACAGGGTGCTCACTTTCCCACGCGCCTTCACCATCGACGACCTTGCCCTCAAGCTCGAGGCCGATGCCTATCACGTGAGCCGTGCCACAGTCTACAACAGTGTCGAGCTCTTGCTCAAAGCCGGTGTGTTGCGGCGGTTTCATCTCGATGGCATGTCGATGCAGTATGTGCGCGTCAACAGCACGCAGTGCACTCACCTGATATGCACCGTGTGCGGGAAGGTGAAAAACGTGAAAGATCCCAACCTGGCGGCTTTCATGAATGCGCGCAAGTACAATGCGTTCACTACATCGCACTACTCATTGTGCGTGTATGGCCTGTGTAATGCTTGTGCCAGGAAGTTGAAAAAGTCGGGACGAAAGAAGAGTCAATTAAATTCAAAAAAATAAAATCATAAATTTAAAAATGAGTAAAGTAGACGTTCTTTTAGGTTTGCAATGGGGAGATGAAGGCAAAGGCAAGGTTGTCGATGTCCTCACTCCGCGTTACGATATTGTAGCCCGCTTTCAAGGTGGCCCCAATGCCGGCCACACCTTGGAGTTTGAGGGGCATCATTATGTACTGCGGTCAATCCCCTCAGGCATTTTCCAGCACAACCAGGTGAACGTGATTGGCAACGGTGTTGTCCTCGACCCTGTGCTCTTTATGGATGAAGCCAAGGAGCTTGAGAAAAGTGGCGTCGACATCACTAAAGTTCTGAAAATTTCCAAAAAAGCTCATCTCATCTTGCCCACCCACAGGTTGCTCGATGCCACCTACGAGAAGCTGAAAGGTGAAAGCAAAATAGGAACAACGGGAAAAGGCATTGGCCCCACCTACACCGACAAGGTGAGCCGCGACGGTCTGCGCATAGGCGACATCTTCGACAACTTCAAGTCGAAGTATGAGGGTGCCAAGGCCCGCCACATGAAGCTCTTCAAGGCCATCAACGGCGAGGAGCCCGATGTGGCCAGTGCCGAGAAGCTGTGGTTTGCAGGCATCGACTACCTCAAGCAGTTTGACCTGATCGACAGCGAGTTCTACATCAACCACCAGTTGGAAGCTGGCAAGAATGTGTTGTGTGAGGGAGCTCAAGGCAGCATGCTCGACGTCGACTTTGGCTCCTATCCGTTTGTTACCAGCAGCAACACCATCTGCGCAGGTGCATGCAGCGGTCTGGGTGTGGCTCCCCGCAAGATAGGCGAGGTATATGGCATCTTCAAGGCCTATTGCACCCGTGTGGGCAGCGGTCCGTTCCCCACCGAGCTCTTCGACGAGACCGGCAACAAAATACGCCACATCGGTCACGAGTATGGCGCAGTCACCGGTCGCGAGCGTCGTTGCGGCTGGATCGACCTGGTGGCCCTGCGCTACACAATCATGCTCAACGGCGTGACGCAGCTCATCATGATGAAGAGCGATGTGCTCGACGGCTTTGAGACAGTGAAGGCTTGCGATGCCTATGAGATCGATGGCAAGGTGACCCGCGATTTCCCCTTCTCAATCGCCAAGGATGTGAAGCCCGTCTATACCGAGATGAAGGGCTGGAATGCCGACATGACCAAGATGACAAGTGCCAGCGAGTTCCCGCAGGAGTTCAACGACTACGTCAAGTTCCTTGAGGATCGCCTGGGCGTGCCCATTACAATCGTCTCGGTAGGTCCCGACCGGGAGCAGACGATCATGCTCGACAAGTGACACCTACATAGAGTGGTGGGGGAGGGGCGTGCTACTGTGCGTTACCTACCCCACGTCTCTTTGTTTCTTTCATATAGATTTACCCTTCTAAAAATAATATAATCATCACAATTTCATTTTAAAACAGCTATCTAAAACCTATTTATCATGGCAAAAGTTAAACCTTTCAAGGGCTTGCGCCCTCCCAAGCAATTGGTCGATCAAGTAGCGTCTAAACCTTACGATGTGCTCTCGAGCGAGGAAGCTCGCAAGGAGGCCGAAGGCAACGAGAAGTCGCTGTATCACATCATCAAGCCCGAAATCGATTTTGCTCCTGGCACAGCCGAGGACGATCCTGCCGTCTACTCGCGTGCAGTGGAGAATTTCAAGAAGTTCCAAGACATGGGCTGGCTGGTGCAGGACCCCAAAGAGGAGTATTACATCTATGCTCAGACGATGGACGGCCGCACCCAGTATGGCATCGTGGTGGCTGCAAGTGTCAACGATTACTTGACGGGTCGCATCAAGAAGCATGAGCTCACACGGCGTGAGAAAGAGGTTGACCGCATGCACCACATCGAGGTGACCAACGCCAACATCGAGCCCGTATTCCTCGCATTCCCCGACAATGAGGTGCTGGGCAAGGTCATTGCCGACACGGCACGCACCGAGCCCGAATACGACTTCGTTTCAGAAGACGGCATTGGGCATCGCCTGTGGGTGATTTCCGACGACAACATCATCAAGACCATCACCCAGGCCTTTGCATCGATACCCTATCTCTACATTGCCGATGGCCACCATCGCACTGCCGCCGCAGCCCATGTGGGCGAGGAGAAGGCCAAGGCCGACCCTAACCACACAGGCAAGGAAGAATACAACTACCTGCTGGCTGTGTGCTTCCCCCAGTCGCACTTGAAGGTGATGGACTATAACCGTGTGGTGAAGGACTTGAACGGGCTCAGCGAGGAGCAATTCCTCGACAAGGTGAGAGAGCACTTCGACGTGGAGTGCAAGGGCACCGAGATCTATCGCCCGGCTGCGTTGCACAACTTCTCGCTCTACCTGGGCGGCAAGTGGTACTCGCTCACAGCCAAGCCTGGTACCTACGACGACAACGATCCCATAGGTGTGCTCGACGTGAAGATTTCGTCCGACTACATCTTGCGCGACATCCTGGGCATCGTCGACCTGCGCACCGACAAGCGCATCGACTTTGTGGGTGGCATTCGCGGCCTCGAGGAGCTCAAGCGTCGTGTCGACTCGGGCGAGATGAAGATGGCGCTTGCGCTCTATCCCGTCACCATGCAGCAGATCATCAACATTGCCGACTCGGGCAAGATCATGCCCCCCAAGGCCACGTGGTTTGAGCCCAAGTTGCGCTCGGGTCTCATTATCCACAAGCTTGACTGATGGCTTGCGACTTCTGACCGCATTTAAACTTTCACAACGAGGCTGCATCACGTGAGATGCAGCCTCGTTGCATTATTACCTGTGGGGCAGCTTAAACGTGATGGGCAGGGTGTACCATGTGTTTACCGGCTTGCCGTTTTCGCGGCCGGGAGTGAACGTGGGCAGACTTTTGACCACGGTTAGGGCCTCATAGTCGCATTCAGGGGTGAGGCTGCGCTTGATTCTCACATCTCCAATCGTGCCGTCGCTTTTGACTACAAATTCCACGACGACTTTGCCCTCAATGCCCTGCATGACGGCCGACTCGGGGTACTTCAATCGTGAGGCAACATAGCGCATGAGCCCGTATGTGCCCCCTGGAAATCTGGGAGGATCTTGAGCCACAATAATGCTGTCTTTCGCTTGCTGTTGTGGGGCCTTGTCGTTGCCTTGGGCGGTGCCTGCGACTTGAGCCGAAGTGCCCAGAGCCCACATTGCCGCCAGCAATATTGCTGCTTGGCGCAATAGTTTTCTTCCTTCGAGTTTCATCTTGCTACTGTTCTTAGGTGTATTGTCGTTTATTTTCAATTGCTTCTGCCTTCCTCTTCTATTGGTCACAGTACTGTGAGTGCTTGCGTGCCCACACAGGCTTAACAAGTGTAAAGTTAATCATTTTTGTCACTTTTACCTAATTTTGTCTTCTATTATTCTCATTGTGCCTGTTTATATCTTTTTCCCGCACATGAATGCAATTGTGAAGTGATGCTTTTGTTTTAGCAGCAATTTTTGTTGTTGAGGGACGGGGCTAACGGTAGGAGCGCAGGCGGGGGTAGAAAGCGTCGGGGATGAACTGTATCTTGAAACTGCCGGGTTGGCCCACCACAATCACGACATCGTATTGTATTTCCATTTTCAGGTGATAGTAGTTGATATAGCCGTTGGCGGCGTTGATGAGGTGCCGCTGCTTGGCCGGCCCCACGGCTTTCATGGGGTCGAACTTGTCGTCGTGGGTGCGTGTCTTCACCTCCACGATGTGTAGTCGCCCTGGTGTTTCGGCCACGATGTCGATTTCGAGATTGCCCATTTTCCAGTTGCGCTCTCTCACGGTCCATCCTTGCTTGATGATAAACTCGGCGGCTGCTTGCTCGCCCTCGAAGCCTAAAGTGTTGTGTTGTGCCATTTTAAGTGTTTTGTGTAATGCCTTGGAAAAACAAAAGTAAAAATTTTTTCAAAAAAATCATAGAAAAATTTGGAGTGAATGGGGAAATGCGCTACCTTTGCACTCGCAATCAGGTGGTATCGGCTAACGGTTAGGCCACAAGATTCTCAATCTTGCAATCTGGGTTCGATTCCCAGTACCACTACTACAAGTAAAGCGCGTTGATTTTTCAACGCGTTTTTTTATGCCTGTAATGGATTGAAAAAACATGGCTGCCGAAACCTGTGGTGTGGTATTCGACAGCCATTGTTATATGGTCATTGCATTATCGCAGTGAGGTTCTACTGCTTGTTGCACTTCTTAGGCAAGCCGTTGCTCAAGATGCGAGCGAATAGCGGCGATGAAGTCGGCGCTGTTCACCTGCTTGGGCGTGATGCCTTCCATGAGGTTCACCAGGTCCTTGGTGGCAGTGCCCTCGTTGAGCGTGTCGAAGCAAGCGCCCTCAAGCTGGTCGGCAAAGTTCATCAACTCCTTGATGCCGTCTTTCTCGCCGCGCTTGCGCAGGGCGCCGCTCCAGGCAAATATTGTGGCAATGGGGTTGGTCGAGGTTTCCTCGCCCTTGAGATACTTGTAGTAGTGGCGTGTCACGGTGCCGTGGGCTGCCTCATACTCGTAGTTGCCGTCGGGGCTCACGAGCACACTCGTCATCATGGCCAGCGAGCCGAAGGCTGTCGATATCATGTCGCTCATCACGTCGCCGTCGTAGTTCTTGCAAGCCCATATGTAGCCGCCCTTGCTGCGCACCACGCGGGCCACTGCATCGTCGATGAGGGTATAGAAGTATTCCAGACCGCGCTTCTCAAACTCGGCCTTGTAGTGCTCCTCATATACCTTCTCAAAGATCTCGCGGAACTGGCCGTCATATTTCTTCGAAATGGTGTCTTTGGTGGCAAACCACAGGTCCTTGTTGGTGTCGAGAGCATACTTGAAGCAGCTGTGGGCAAAGCTGGTGATGCTCTTGTCGAGGTTGTGCATGCCTTGCAGCACGCCTGCGCCCTTGAAGTTGTGTATCACTACCTCCTCGTGCTTGCCGCTCTCGCCGTCGAACACCAGCTTGGCAACGCCAGCCTCGGGCACGCGCATCTCCACGCTCTTGTACACGTCGCCATAGGCGTGACGGGCGATGGTGATGGGTTGCTCCCAGTTTTTCACCACGGGCTTGATCGAGGGTATCGTGATGGGGGTGCGGAACACCGTGCCGTCGAGTATCGAACGAATGGTGCCATTGGGACTCTTCCACATCTGGTGCAGCTTGTACTCGTCCATGCGCTTGGCATTGGGGGTGATGGTGGCGCATTTCACAGCCACGCCATATTTCTTGGTGGCCTCGGCAGCCTCCACGGTGATTTGGTCGCCGGTAGCGTCGCGCTTGGGCAAGCCCAAGTCGTAGTATTCGGTCTTGAGGTCGACAAAGGGGAGTATGAGCTCGTCCTTGATCATCTTCCACAATATTCTTGTCATTTCGTCGCCGTCCATCTCAACGAGAGGAGTCTGCATTTTGATTTTTTCCATGTTGGGTTGTAGTTTTGTTTATATTAATGAATGGAATTTTTTATTTTTTTTTAAACGGTCCATAGAAAGCCCCTGGCATTTCTATTGGCATCCTATGGACCGAATGCTGTGGTCAAGTGCTCGCACATGCGCGCTGCTGGAGAGTGCCCGCATGTGTTGCGTTTTTTTTATTTCTTGCGGGCTGCATAGTAGTTCATCAAGCATCCGTCGACCAGAATTTCGCGCTCATCCTTGGTGAGATTGGTGAAGTGCAGATGCAGGTCTTTAACCTCGCCGCCAGCGATGACCTTGGCATCGATTTCCTCCTTGCCGTCGATGATGGCTTGGCGCAAGCCGGGCACATAGACGAAGTCGCCAGCCTTGTAGTCAAACTTGGTCTCGGCATCGATGGTGAACGGCACAATGCCCCAGTTGATGCAGTTGCTGCGGTAGCGCTTGGTGGCATACTCATAGCAGATGTTGGCATCGCCGCCCAGCACCTTCTGGCACGATGCTGCCTGCTCGCGTGCCGAACCGTCGCCGGGCTTGTTGGCAAACACGCACGAGCCGAAAGAGGTGTTGTCGGCGCTGGCACCCACCTTGTCGAGAGCGTCTTTCACGTGCTGCGGGCACTTGCCGGCGCGGCGCTCCAGGTCTTGGCTCTGTATGCGCTTGCTCAGGCCCACATATTCGGGCACGCGGCGCGACAGAGCAAATTCCGACAGCTTGAGCGGGTTGGAGCGGTAGCTCGAGGTTTCGCCCGATGGTATGAGCTCGTCGGTTGTCGTCACTGGGTCGTGAATCACGGCAGCGAGTTCGAGCAGCATGTTGTCCATCATGGGATACATCTTGGGCCAGTCTTTGATGTTGGGTCCATAGCGCAGTTCCACGCTGGGGTCGGCTTTGCCATAGCCGTTGAATACACGGCGGGCATATATTTTCTCGTCAAACTCATAGGGCTTGTGGTTGTCGGTGTAGTCGACGTCGGTGCCTGCTGTGATCACACCGCCGTTGGCAGCTGTTGCAGCAATCGAGCGTGCATCCATGAGGGCCACGAGCGATATTTGGCCTTGGGCAGGCTTCGAGCCTTCGCGGTTGGGGAAGTTGCGGGTTGTGTGGCGTATCGACAGACCGTTGTTGGCAGGCACGTCGCCAGCACCGAAGCACGGGCCACAGAATGCTGGCTTGATGATGCATCCCGTCTCGAGCAGCTCCTCGATGATGTGGCCGCGTGCAGCTGCCATAAACACGGGTACCGATTGCGGATAGGCCGACATGGTGAAGTAGCTGTTGCCTATCGACTTGCCGTTCATGATCGCAGCGGCGGCAGCCAGGTTGTCGTAGGTGCCACCTGCACAGCCGGCAATGATGCCCTGGTCGGCCATTACCTTGCCGTTGTGCACCTTGTCGACAAGGTCGCAATGCACTTTCTCGCCGTAGCGGCGCTTGGTGTCTTCCTCTACCTGGTGCAGGATCTCGACAGGGTTCTCTTGCAACTCGTGTATTGTGAATGCATGCGAGGGGTGATAGGGCAGGGCGATCATCGACTCCTGGGTCGACAGGTCGATGCGTATCATGGCGTCATAGTAGGCGACATCGCCAGGTCTTAGCTCCTTGAAGTCGGCAGGACGCTTGTGTATCTCGTAGTGATGCTTCACCTCGTCGTCGGTGATCCATATCGAGCTCAAGCATGTGGTCTCGGTGGTCATGATATCGATGCCATTGCGGAAGTCGATGGGCAGGTTCTTCACGCCAGGGCCGGCAAACTCGAGCACCTTGTTCTTTACAAATCCGCTCTCGAAGGTTGCTTTCACCAGCGAGATGGCTACATCGTGAGGTCCTATGCCCTTGCGGGGACTTCCCTCAAGCCACACCAGCACTACCTCGGGAGCATTGATGTCCCAGGTGTTGTTGAGCAGCTGCTTCACGAGCTCGCCGCCGCCTTCACCCACGCCCATGTTACCCAGCGAGCCGTAGCGCGTGTGGCTGTCGGAGCCCAGTATCATGTTGCCGCATTTCACCATTTCCTCGCGGGCAAACTGGTGGATCACAGCTTGGTTGGCGGGCACATAGATGCCACCGTACTTCTTGGCCGCCGACAGGCCGAAAACGTGGTCGTCTTCGTTGATGGTTCCGCCCACAGCACACAGCGAGTTGTGGCAGTTGGTCATTGCATAAGGCAATGGGAATTTTTCAAGACCGCTGGCGCGGGCCGTCTGAATGATGCCCACATAGGTGATGTCGTGCGACATCATGGCATCAAACTTGATTCTCATCCTCTTGCCTTTGCTGTGGTCGACGTCATGGGCACGCAAAATGCCATAGGTGATGGTGTTTTCACGAGCTTCATCGGGACTTGGCATGCCAGTGGCATCCTTCCTGATCTCGGTACCATGGAGCAGGTACACTCCTTGCTTGATAAGATCTATCATGTTGGTTTTAGTAAAATTAGTTAAGTTGTGATATTGTTTTTTTTTACGTCTTGTTACACGTTTTTTTGTTTACTGTGTTCATCTCGTAATGGTGTCGATGAATACAGTGAGAGAGAGCATGTCGGCAGCACCTCCTGGCGAGATGTTGCGAGCTATAAACGAGCGGTTCATGTCTTTTAGCTTTTCGACTGTGAAGTCGGCAAGCAAGGCCTCGGCCTCATGCTTCACCTGTTGGGCTACAGTTGCACCACACCGGTAGTACACGTTGGTATCGTCGAGCTGCGACATGATGAGCAACAAGGTCTTGTGCAGTGCATGGGCATCGTGCCTGTTTTGGTCCAAAAACGGCAACCACGAGTCGAACAGTTGCTCATAGCCGCTGCGGGCCATTGCAAGTGCGCCCTTCACATTCACCTTGCCCAGCACTTGTGCCCCGTGGGTGCCTTTGGCCTCCGATAGCTTTCCGGCCAGTGCAGCGATGTCTTGTTGCAGAGCCTTCTTGTCGATGTGGCCGTGCTTGTGTAGCAGGTGCGATGCTGCCACAATGGTCAGTCCCATCGAGAAGAGGGCTCCCTTGTGGGTGTTTACTCCACCTGTAGACTGCAACATTGCCTTCTCGGCCTCGATGCCTGTTCTCCTGATGCTGGCCGCGTTGGGCAGCTCCTGCGAGTTTCCTGCTTGTGCCAGCGTCACGAAGTATTGCATCAAGGTCTTGATGCTGGTTGTCATCAGTGCATGGTCCATGTCGGTGTGCGAGCCGCTGTCGGCGAGGTCGACCAGTCCAGGCTTCGGGGTAGTGTCGAGTTCGGCTTTCAAGGCATGCGCGGCCATGTGGGCAACGACGTGGGGCACTGTTGTGGGAGGCACCCATGTCAACACGCTCGACAGGGTCGTTGCCTTGCGCACACGCGATGCCGATATGTCGTCGAGGCGTTCAATCTCTTTTACCCGCATGTGGCTGCATGCTTTCATCAACTCATTGTAGCGGCGTGTCGACTCGTCGTGTGGCTCGGTGCCCACATATCTTGTCCTCACTCCCAGCGCTGGTGCAATGTGCTTGGCATAGAGGTCAAGGTCGAGTGCGATATAAGTGTCGGTACGGTCTTCTATTCTTTTTAGGAAATAAGACGGAAATGTGGCTGCCGACACCATGTAGCTGCTTCCTTCGCACACTGTTGCATTGGGCACGTGCAGGCAACCGTCTTTTACCATGCTCAATCGTTCACTATAGGAATACTCCGAGCAATCCTCCTTGACCAATATCACATATAGGTGATCGACTTGGGCAGCTGCTTGCTGTATCAAGTACTGGTGACCCAGAGTGAAAGGATTGGCATTCATCACGATTATTCCGTTTTCGCCCGGTTGCTTCAATGTCGAGAGATAGTTGCAGTAGCTGTCGAGGCCATTGCCGTTTTCCATCAATATTGCTTTGTCGCTTCGGGCGATGGTGTGAAACGATGCCGAGGCAAAGATGCTTTCGTTTTCAGGTTTAGTGAACACTTTCACACACGTTGTGCCACGTGCCTGGGCTGTCGAAATCAAGTGTGAAATGAGCATCAGGCACAAGCCTTCGTCTCTGAGCGTGCTGCTCACAGCCACACATTTCATCACGTCGGCCTTCAAGCCGCCTCCAGCCAGCATCACGTCGCTGTCGCGTTCAAAAATCGCTGCGTAGTAGTCGACCGGCTCAAGCCGCAGATCGTTTTCGGCAAGAAATTGTTCAACTTTTTTATGGCAGCTCTTGATTGATAAAGGCAGTTGTCTTATTTCAAAGTCGCTGTACATAGTCGTTAACCATTTTGCTGATTTTCTCTTGCAGCTGCTCTTGGGCGTGCGTGTGGTTGCGCATGCAGTAGCGTGCCTCTCGCTCGCACAGCAGGCATCGCCGAGCCTGCAAGCCAAGTGCTTGGCGCGAAACGGGACTGCCGTCTTTGCTTATGACGTCGATGTCGAAGAGTCGTCCCAGCTCGTGGCTGTCTTCTATTTTCACGGCCAGCCTTTTGGCTTCGTCGATGGGCAGGTCGCACATGGCATAGGCCTCGTAGCCTGTGCTCAGATCCCTCGCAATGAGGCGCTTGATGTCGGTGCCGTAGGTGTTGATGAGAGCAGTGATAGCTGCTTGTGCCACAATGAGTGAATGGAAATTTCGCTTGACCTTGCCAGGCATGACCACGGTGAGGCACACCAGCGTGAGCTCAGGGTAGGCCTTGAGTAGCTCTCGCTGGCGATGCCAGCGGTCGTCGCGGCTTGCCAGCAATTGGTTGAGCGAAATTTCCATTGCTACAGATACTTATTATGAAGGTTCTACAACGTTCTTGATCACATCGAGCACCGACCCGTCGCGGTTCATGACGATTCCCACCACCTTGTCGCCAAATGGTATGGGGGCGGGTTTGCCTATCACCTTCAAGGCTTTGTCTTTCAACTCATGTATATCTACAACCTTGAGCCCGGCCTTGGTGAGGCGCTCCTTGAGCTCGGCACGGCGTGGGTTCACTGCAATGCCATATTCGGTCACAACCACATCGACCGACGACCCTGGGGTGATGAGGGTCGTCACCTCGTCGACAACGCATGGAATGCGGCCGCGCAGCAGCGGGCACACGATGATGCTCAACGCTGCGTCCTCGGCAGTGTCGGGGTGCCCGCCTATGGCTCCGCGTATGATGCCGTCGCTGCCCACCAGCACGTTTACATTGAAGTTGACATCGACCTCGAGTGCCGACAAAATGACTATGTCGAGATAGTGAGTTGCCGAGCCTGCTTCATCCTTGGCTGCATACTCGTTGGAGGCCACCTCCTTGTGCATGGCGTCGTTCTTGAGCGACTCGGCTGCAACCTTGTCAAACGACTGCACATCGATGAGGCGGTATATGAGTCCCTCCTCGTGCATCTTCACCATGTGGGCTGTGATGCCGCCCAGGGCAAAGCTTGCTTTCACACCCTGGTTGATCATGCTCTCGCGTATGTATTTCACAGCTGCCAGCGATGCGCCGCCAGAGCCTGTCTGTATCGAAAATCCGTCTTTGAAATAACCGCTGTTGATGATAACCTTGGCTGCCTCTTTTGCCAGGAGTATGTCGCGAGGATTCTTGGTGTCGCGTATCGCTCCAGAGGCAATCTTCGACGAGTCGCCCACCGAGGGCACTTCTACCACATAGTCAACGTCGTGCTCCGATATCGAATTTGGGGTGTTGGGGTAGGCTACAAGGTCGTCGGTGAGTATTACCACCTTGTCGGCATAGTGTGCATCGGGCAGGGCGTAGCCCAAAGAGCCACATATCGACTTTGCTTTCTCCGACCGCGAGTAGCCGCAGGCATTGCCCAGCGGGTCGCACGACGAGGCGCCCAAGAAGGCCACGTCGATGTGCAGGTCGCCGTTCACGATTGCACTGCCGCGACCGCCGTGTGACCGGAATATCACTGGCTTCTCCATGAGGCCGTGAGAGATCTCGCGGGCCAGCTCACCGCGCATGCCCGAGGTGGAAATCTCGGTTATCACGCCGTTCTTTATGTGCTCGATCAGTGGCTCGTGCACGTCTTGCAGGCTCGATGCTGCGAGCTTCAGGTTCTTGAACCCCATCTTGGCCAGTGTGCCCACTACCAGGTTTACGACTTTGTCACCACCGCGGAAGTGGTGGTGAAACGATATTGTCATCCCGTCTTTGAGGCCGGTTTTCTTGATTGCTTCCTCAAGTGTTACCACCTTGCTGCACACCTTCTGCAGGTCTTGGCGAGGCATTGTATCTTTGGTTTCGGCGCTCTCGTGGTATACTGGCACGCCCATGGTTTTGGCAGCGGCCTCTATAAGTTGTGTTCTGTCTTTATATGTGTTCATGACAATTCCTCCTTGCTTAAAACACCCGACGCTATGGCCAGGTCGATTGTACGTTGGGCTCTCAGCACTACCGGCCGGTCGATCATCTTGCCGTTCACCGCGATCACACCGCTGCCGCGCTGCTCAGCTTCTTTGATGGCGGCCAGTATGACCTTGCTCTTCTCGATGGCTTTCTCACTCGGCGTGAACACTTCGTTCACTATCTCGATTTGACGTGGATTGATGATCGACTTGCCGTCAAATCCCAGTGTCTTTATCAGTTCAACTTCTTTGCGGAAGGTGTCCATGTCGTTTAAGTTGCTATACACTGTGTCGAGTGCAGCAATGCCTGCGGCTCGTGCTGCAACCACTATCGTCTCGCGTGCCAGCAGCAACTCGGCTCCGCCAGGGGTGCGCTGCGTCTTCAAGTTGGCGCTATAGTCCTCGGCGCCAAGGGCGATGCCCATCATGCGTTTCGATGCCGTGGCTATGGCATAGGCATTTACAATGCCGAGTGCGCTCTCTATGGCAGCCATGATTTGGGTGCGTCCCAGGCAACCTATCTCTTTTTCCACTTTCTCGATCTCGCGTTCAACCTCTACCACCTCTTCGGCTGTTTCGGTCTTGGGCATGCGTATCACGTCGACACCCGCTTTCACCACTGCCTCAATGTCTTTTTTGCCATAGGGCGTGTTCAGGGGGTTGATGCGCACCACCATTTCGGTGTTGCCATAGTCGATTGTCTTCAGTGCATTGTAAACCAGCAGGCGCGCGCTATCTTTCTCTGCCATAGTCACCGAATCCTCAAGATCGAGCATGATCGAGTCGGGACCATAGATAAACGCGTCTTGCATCATTCCCGGATTGTTGCCAGGAACGAACATCATTGTTCTCCTTAAACGTTCCATAAAGTAATGTAATTAGAAGGTTGTAAAAACAATTAGGCCCACACGTCTTTTCCTGTCGCACGCACGGCGGCGGCGGTGACGCGAGCACGTATGGTGCAGTCGAGTGCACCCTTGTCGGTAGCCTTTACGGCCACATGATCAATGCCAAGACCTTGTAATGTCTCAGTAATCACAGTCTTGATTTGATCGCCAAATTGATAGGCGACTGTACTGTCTAAACTGATTTGCACGCCTTCGGCATCAGATGGAAATATCTGAATGAGGATATCGCCAGACTCCATTGTGCCGGCCGATGCATTTTTTACTTCCATAATACAGTTGTTTATCGGTTAGTAATTGTATATTTTGTTATGTTAACAGGCTCTTCGACCTGAAAAATTTTTCAATTATTCAAGCCGCTTTAAAAAGCGCTCTAAAGTATATATTTTTTTTATCATGGCAAAACTTTTTTTGAAAAATAAGGAAATTTTTCCTTAATTTCTCTATTTCCTTATTTTTCTGCTCTATATTGGCTGCAACGTTTTCCTTTTGCAACAATCGCAAGCTCGCCACACGGCCCCTCCAAAAAAAAAAACACCAACCAGCGTGCAAGCGCCAGTTGGTGTTGAAATCGTTGTTCTCAATAGAGGGAGCAGGCGAGGGGCACGCTTTAGGGCTCCCGGCCTTCGACAATGGCCTCGGTGTCCTTGGCAATCATATATTCCTCGTCGGTAGGAATCACAACCACCTTCACGCGGCTGCGCTCGGTGCTTATCACCCCCTCGTCGCCATTGTTGGCATCGTTCACCTTGTCGTCTATCTCCACGCCCATGTAGCCCAACGTGCGGCACACGTTGGCCCGCAGGTTGGCTTGATGCTCGCCCACACCGCCGGTAAACACAATAATGTCTACACCGTTCATCTCGGCGGCAAATGCTCCAATGTATTTGGTGATGCGGTGCTCATACATGTCGAGCCCCAGTTGGGCGCGGTCATCGCCTTCGGCAGCTGCCGCATTCACTTCTCGCATGTCGGGCGATATGCCCGTTATGCCAAGTATGCCGCTCAGCTTGTTGGTGATTTCAAGCATGCCGCGCGAGTTGAGGTGGTGCTTCTCCATCAAGTACAGGAGTGCTCCAGGGTCCACGTCGCCGCAGCGAGTGCCCATCATCAAGCCCTCGGTGGGCGTCAGGCCCATCGTTGTGTCGATGCTCCGGCCGTGATACACGGCAGTGATGCTGCCGCCATTGCCTATGTGGCATGTGATGATTTTCTTTTCCTCCTTGTTCACGCCCAGATACTGGCACACGCGTTGTGTCACATAGCGGTGACTCGTGCCGTGGAAGCCATAGCGCCTCACGTGGTCGATAATGTAGTATTTATAAGGTAGGGCATACATGTAGGCCTTGGGGGGCATCGTCTGGTGGAATGCCGTGTCAAACACTGCCACCTGGGGCACATGGGGCAATATGGCAGTGATGGCATTGATGCCTGCCATGTTCACAGGATTGTGAAGTGGGGCTATGCCATAGCACTCCTTGATCATGTCGATGACTTCCTGGTTGATGAGCATGCTCTTGTTGAACTTCTCCCCGCCGTGCACCACGCGGTGTCCCACGGCATCAATCTCGTCAAAACTCTTGATGCATCCATATTGCTTGCTCGTGAGATTGTCGAGTATTGCCTTTATGGCTCCTGTGTGGTCGCTGATGTCAAGGTCTTGCTGTATTTTCTTGCCATCGCTCTTAAACTTGATGAAAGCATCGGGCAGTCCTATTTTCTCAATGCCGCCTTCGGCCAGCACCTTGTTGGCTTTTATCTCGATGAGTTTATATTTTACGGAACTGCTTCCGCAATTAAGCACTAATATATTCATGTATTTGTCTTGGGGTATAGCTGTTTTGTTTATTTCCTATTTATTGCCTGGTTGCATGTGATGACAATGGTCTTGTATATGTCTTCCCACGAGCATCCACGCGACAGGTCGTTGACAGGGGCGGCAAGTCCTTGAAGCACCGGGCCTGCAGCCGTGGCTCCCGACAAGCGTTGCACAAGTTTGTAGGCAATGTTGCCCACGCCCAGGTCGGGGAATACCAGCACGTTGGCATGGCCGGCAACCGTGCTGCCTGGAGCTTTGCTTGCACCCACGCTGGGTACGATAGCGGCATCGGCTTGCAGCTCTCCGTCTATTTTCAATGTGGGATCCATCTCTTTGGCTATTGCGGTTGCATTCGCCACCTTGGTCACACTGTCGCTGCTGGCACTGCCCTTGGTCGAGAAGCTTAGCATGGCTACCACTGGGTCGATACCGGCGATTCCCCTGGCAGTCTTGGCAGTCGACACGGCCACTTGGGCCAGCTGCTTCTCGTCGGGGTCGGGCATCACTGCACAGTCGGCAAACACCATGATGCCGTCTTGCCCGTACAGCTTGGCTGCCTCGCCCTTGAGTATCATGATGAATGCTCCCGAAACCACGCTCACGCCTGGGGCTGTCTTCAGCACCTGGAAGGCTGCACGCAGCACGTTGCCCGTCGTGTTCAAGGCACCGGCCACCTGACCATCGGCTTCACCGTTCTTGATGAGTAGGCAACCGAGGTACAAGGGGTCGTGTATTTTCTTTCGGGCATCCTCAATGGTGATACCTTTGCTCTTGCGCAGCTCGTAGAAGAGCTGTGCGTATTTCTCGTTAGCTTCTTCATCGTCTGGATTTCCTTAATTCCGCAACACTATAATTTAACTTTATTTATAAGTTCCTGAGCAACAAAAAGTTGCCCAGGATTTTGCCATGTCAGAATTTTCACTTATCTTAGTGTTGCAAAAAGAAAACAAGCAAAACTCTAATATGACATGGCAAAAATACAAATTAAATCTGAGAAACTCACACCTTTTGGAGGAATTTTTTCAATCATGGAGAAATTTGACTCCATGCTTTCACCCGTTATCGACTCAACACTGGGTCAGAGATGCAGCAGTATCTTCGGATATCAGTTCAGCGAGATAGTCCGTTCGCTGATGAGCGTTTATTTCTGTGGCGGCTCATGCGTGGAAGACGTAACGTCACAACTGATGCGCCATCTCTCGTATCATCCTACCCTTCGTACATGCAGCTCTGATACCATCCTCAGAGCCATCAAGGAACTGACACAGGAAAACATCTCCTATACTTCCGACCAAGGCAAGACCTATGATTTCAATACTGCAGACAAACTCAACACATTGCTTATAAACGCTTTGGTTTCTACAGGCGAGTTGAAGGAAATTGAGGAATACGATGTTGACTTTGACCATCAGTTCCTTGAAACGGAGAAGTATGATGCAAAACCGACCTACAAAAAGTTCCTCGGCTACAGGCCTGGCGTATATGTTATCGGTGACAAGATAGTCTATATCGAGAACAGCGATGGTAACACGAATGTGCGTTTTCATCAGGCAGACACCCATAAGAGATTCTTCGCTCTTCTGGAATCCCAGAACATCCGTGTAAATCGCTTCAGGGCAGACTGCGGTTCCTGCTCGAAGGAAATCGTCAGTGAGATAGAGAAGCATTGCAAACATTTCTACATCCGTGCCAACCGATGCAGTTCGCTCTACAATGACATCTTTGCTCTGAGAGGATGGAAGACGGAGGAGATTAACGGCATCCAGTTCGAACTCAATTCCATTCTCGTTGAGAAATGGGAAGGCAAGTGCTATCGTCTTGTCATCCAGAGACAAAGACGCAACAGTGGCGACCTTGACCTGTGGGAAGGCGAATACACTTACCGTTGTATTCTGACCAACGATTACAAGTCATCGACAAGGGACATTGTTGAATTCTACAATCTGCGTGGCGGCAAGGAACGTATCTTTGACGACATGAACAACGGATTCGGTTGGAGCAGGCTCCCCAAGTCATTCATGGCGGAGAATACTGTCTTTCTTCTGCTTACTGCATTGATACACAATTTCTACAAGACCATCATGAGCAGGCTTGACACCAAGGCTTTTGGGCTCAAGAAAACGAGTCGCATAAAGGCTTTTGTCTTCAGATTCATCTCCGTACCTGCCAAGTGGATCATGACTGCAAGGCAATACGTGCTGAATATCTACACAGAGAACCGAGCTTATGCAAAACCCTTCAAAACAGAATTCGGATAAGAATCCTTTCTTTCCGGTTTGAATCTGCGTATTACCTCAAGTCGCATCGTGGGGTAAGGGGATGGTGGCTACATATTGATGTTGTGCTGTTGCTTTTTACTGAAAGCTGCTACTAACGACTCATAAATCTACCCTTAATCGTGTATTGGATGATAGTTGCGGATTTTAGGGATTTATAATTCTGGCTTCACCTATATGGGTTAATCCCAATTCTTTTACTTTTGCGTCGATTTCGTCGGCATGACCTATCAGGACAATGTCGGCAACCTTGTCGCCTATGATTTTGTCGGCGGCAGTCAGAGTGCGGGGCTCTGTGCTCTCGGGTAAAATGATGCACTGGCGGTGTGCAACAGCGTTCGATTTTAATTTTTCAAATAATGGCTCCATCATGATGGATTTTCGTTGTTTTATATCTGATTGCAAAATTAGCTAATTATTTGCACATTTAAAAATTAGAGCGGCTTTTTTCCCATCCTTTCCTATATAATTATTTCAAAATTCATGGCAAACCGCCTCATCACAGTTTTTACCCCGCGCCTTCACCGTAGATATAGCCAAGTCTTCTTGCAACTCCCTTGCGGCCTGAGCCGGGATCTTTGTCGTTGTCCTAAAGAACTATTCTTTTTGCCGCTGTCTCAAACCGTGCAAATAGTGGCAGTTAACCTAAAGGGGGGCTTTTTTGTGAGCGTGCCTTGCTATAATATTGGCCCTGGGATTTGAAAGTAACAATTTATTGTATTTATTTTGCAGTCGCAATATGTGTACACTATCATAATACAAGGTTACATGGCAAAAACACAATTCAAAATAGAATACGACATGCAGGGTGTGCCCGTCACGCTGCTCTGGCAATATATCTTCATGCCTCACGGACTGGAACAATGGTTTGCCGACGAGGTCAGGCAAGATGGCAAGACTTTCACTTTCATTTGGGACGACGTGCCGCAACAAGCCGCGCTGGTCTCGGTGCGCAGCGGCGTCTACGCTCGTTTCCACTGGAAGGACGACGGCCGCGAGCGCACTTTCTTTGAAATGCGCATTCTCGTCTCGGAACTCACCGACAACAAGACGCTCCAGATTACCGATTTTGCCGACTCGCCTGGCGACGTGCCTGAAAGCAAAGACATGTGGAACCAGTCGATAGCTGCACTCAAGCGCCGTCTTGGCTTGTGACAAGGCGGGGGGCGATGCCCCCATACCTTTATATTTGTTGCGCTTCCTTTGTGCATTAGCCATTTTATTGCTACTTTTGCACCGATAAATCACCAATTGCAGTGAATTTTTTTAGGATAAAAAGGTTGAACTCTTTCATGCTCATGCGCTTCTTTCCGCAGTTGTGCATGACCTTTTTTATCTGCCTTTTTATCCTGATGATGCAATTCCTTTTTCGCTACATCAACGACCTTGTGGGCAAGGGTCTCGACATGGCTACCTTGGGCGAGCTCTTCTTCTATGCGGCCTGCTCCATGGTGCCCATGGCGCTGCCCTTGGCAATATTGCTTGCCTCGCTCATGACCTTTGGCAACCTGGGCGAGCACGTCGAGCTCACGGCGCTCAAGTCGTCGGGTATATCGCTCATCACCGTGATGAAGCCCCTCATCGTTTTCGTTGGCCTCATCGCAGTTGGTGCCTTTTTCTTTCAGAACGATGTCTTGCCCAAGACACAGGTGCAGATGTGGACGTTGCTTTTTTCGGCCCGCGAGAAATCGGCCTCCTTGTCAATTACCCCGGGAGAGATCAACTCTGAGATTCCTGGTTTCAACGTCTACGTCAAGCGTAAGGACAAAGTCAACGACATGCTCTACGATGTCATTATCTACGATGTGTCGTCGGCATCCAATTATCCTCGCATTGTTACAGCCGACTCGGCCAAGCTCAACTACACACAAGACAAAAAGCACATCCTGCTCAAGCTCTACCATGGCAATTGGTACGAAGACCTGGGGCAGGGTGGCACCTCGGGTTCTTCTTTCGGCTCCGACATGTTCCGTCGCGAGACCTATCACGACAAGGTGATTTTGATTTCCTATGATGCCACTTTCACCAAGATGGACGACAATGCCATGCGTTCTCAGTATATAGGCAAAAACATCAAGGAGCTCAACCACTCTATCGACTCCATCAGGGCTAAGTGCGACTCGGTGGGCGACGACATTGGAAAGCAGCTCAAGCTCGACCCCGTGTGCGGCGTTCAGTCGAAGCGCGTTGTCGTCAAAGACAACAAGCCTGTGCTCGAAGCTGTGCCCGAGGTGGCCGTGAAGCACAACGTCAATCTCGACTCGCTCTTCGACGCCCTCGACAACAACGGCAAGCTCTCGGTGGTGGCTCAAGCCTTGCAGCAGGCCACTTCTGCCATGCAGAACACCGATTTCAAGGCGTTCACCATGGCCGACGATGCCAAAAACATGCGCCGTCACCAGATTGAGCTCCAGCGCAAGTTCACCCTGTCGTTGGCTTGTCTCATCTTTTTCTTCCTGGGTGCGCCTTTGGGTGCCATCATCCGCAAGGGCGGTCTTGGCATGCCAGTTGTCATTTCGGTTCTGCTTTTCATCTTTTATTATATTATTGAGAACACGGGCTACAAGATGGGCCGCGACGGTCGTTGGCCCGTGTGGCAAGGCATTTGGCTCAGCTCGGCTATTTTGTTGCCCTTGGGCGTGTTCCTCACCTACAAGGCGGTCAACGACTCGGCTGTGTTCAATCCCGATGCATGGCGCATTTTCTTCCGCCGGCTCACCGGCATGCACGTCACCCGCAAGCTTGAGATGAAGGAAGTCATTATCAACGAGGTCGACATCCCTGTTGCCACGGCAAGGCTCTTGGAGCTCAAGTCCAGCTGCAGTCGTTTCCTTTCAAGGTACCACTCGCGGCAAGGCTACTTAGACTATCTCATGCATGGCTACGACAAGAAGTCGCTGCGTGCCTTGTCGCAGCAAGTTGAAGATGTGGTCGACTATCTGTCCAACTCGCGCGACCAGCTGGTCATTAACAAGGCAATGGATTTCCCTGTGATACGCCAGTTGCTCACCTATCATCTCACCAATTATCCTAAGCTGGGCCTTGCCCTGGCCATCGTTTTCCCGGTGGGTGTCTTGTTGTATATTGTTGGTATTCGCCACCAGGCCAACCTCAAGCGCGACATCGCTCAATGCATCAAGGTGGCCGACCAGGTCGAGGCTATTTTCAACGGTACCGACGACCGTCACCAGTCCAATTGATTTCGGCGGGTAAATTTTTTTTCAATTTTTTTCTTTCGGTGGCACAGCGAGTTATGTGCTGTGTGTGAAAAAATGATGAAAAAAAGTGCGGCATAAATTTGCCAGTTCAGAAAATTGGCGTAACTTTGCACTCGCTTTCCGGAAATAACGCCGGTGAGCACAAAAGAAAAGAGAGATCTTTGACACGTTTGCAGTGACAAGTAGTACAAGAGAACAATAGGGACTGTTTATTAGTCCCGTTGATTCCTAAGCAGGTACAACAGAATACTATCAGCTTGACAGCACAATAAGATACAGGACATCCGGAGCGGAGCAGGAAGCAACACTCGTTCGGAGCTGGTTGCCTACAACGATTCTTTTTGAAAGAAGAGAGACAACAAGATAACAACAACGAAGAGTTTGATCCTGGCTCAGGATGAACGCTAGCGACAGGCTTAACACATGCAAGTCGAGGGGCAGCGGGCGAGTGGCAACACTTGCTGTCGGCGACCGGCGCACTGGTGAGTAACACGTATGCAACCTGCCCCCTTCTGGGAGATAACCCATAGAAATGTGGCCTAATATCCCATAGTCGGTCCAGCCGCATGGCCGGGCCGGGAAAGGCGAGCCGGAAGGGGATGGGCATGCGGCGCATTAGCTAGTTGGCGGGGCAGAGGCCCACCAAGGCGACGATGCGTAGGGGTTCTGAGAGGAAGGTCCCCCACATTGGTACTGAGACACGGACCAAACTCCTACGGGAGGCAGCAGTGAGGAATATTGGTCAATGGGCGGGAGCCTGAACCAGCCAAGTCGCGTGAGGGAGGAAGGTCCTACGGATTGTAAACCTCTTTAGCCGGGGAGCAACGTGCGCCACGCGTGGCGCAGTGAGAGTACCCGGAGAATAAGCATCGGCTAACTCCGTGCCAGCAGCCGCGGTAATACGGAGGATGCGAGCGTTATCCGGATTTATTGGGTTTAAAGGGTGCGCAGGCGGCGCGAAAAGTCAGCGGTCAAAGTTCCGGGCTCAACCCGGTGACGCCGTTGAAACTTTCGAGCTGGAGTTCGTGCGAGGGAGGCGGAATGCGTTGTGTAGCGGTGAAATGCATAGATATGACGCAGAACCCCGATTGCGAAGGCAGCTTTCCAGCACGCGACTGACGCTGAGGCACGAAAGCGTGGGGAGCGAACAGGATTAGATACCCTGGTAGTCCACGCGGTAAACGATGAATACTAGCCCTGCGGCGCGATTGGGTGCTGCGGGGCAGAGTGAAAACGTTAAGTATTCCACCTGGGGAGTACGCCGGCAACGGTGAAACTCAAAGGAATTGACGGGGGCCCGCACAAGCGGAGGAACATGTGGTTTAATTCGATGATACGCGAGGAACCTTACCCGGGCTCAAACGGCGGGAGACGCGTCCGGAAACGGGCGTTCCCTTCGGGGCTGCCGCCGAGGTGCTGCATGGTTGTCGTCAGCTCGTGCCGTGAGGTGTCGGCTTAAGTGCCATAACGAGCGCAACCCCCATCTTCAGTTGCCAGCGGGCAAGGCCGGGCACTCTGGAGAGACTGCCAGCGCAAGCTGTGAGGAAGGCGGGGATGACGTCAAATCAGCACGGCCCTTACGTCCGGGGCGACACACGTGTTACAATGGCAGGGTCACAGAGGGAAGCCAGGCGGCGACGCCGAGCCGATCCCGAAAACCTGTCTCAGTTCGGATCGGAGTCTGCAACCCGACTCCGTGAAGCTGGATTCGCTAGTAATCGCGCATCAGCCATGGCGCGGTGAATACGTTCCCGGGCCTTGTACACACCGCCCGTCAAGCCATGGAAGCCTGGAGTGCCTGAAGTTCGTGACCGCGAGGAGCGACCAAGGGTAAGACAGGTAACTGGGGCTAAGTCGTAACAAGGTAGCCGTACCGGAAGGTGCGGCTGGAACACCTCCTTTCTGGAGCCGGCGCCGAACACAACGGTGTCCCGCATCCGCACCGGGGGCTGTCCTGAAGCCGTCGAGCGCTGTGTGCCCGCGAGGGATCAAAAAGGAAGTTCTCAAGAGCGCGACTTGAAGCTGCAAACGCACCGGGGGATTAGCTCAGCTGGC